>CAVCTP010000021.1:0-14307 GCA_963605145.1 Tannerellaceae bacterium | reverse complement strand
TTCTAGATGTAAGTAAGATTGAATCAGGAGAAATTACTTTAAATAAGGAATCAATAAGCTTAGCTGAACAACTTGCTTTATTAGATAGTGTTATGAGACCGCAAGCAACTGAAAAGGGTCAAGATTTACACTTTGGTATTAAAAATATATCACATGAGTATTTTGTTGGTGATAGTGTTAGATTACGTCAGATACTTATAAATCTATTATCAAATGCCGTTAAATATACCCCATATGGTGGAAAAATTAGTTTGGAAGTTGAAGAACTTCCTAGTGATAATAAGGATTACGCTAATTTGCATTTCACTGTTATAGATAATGGTTATGGTATGTCTAAAGAATTACAAGCAAAGGTTTTTGATCCATTTGTTCGTGGCGAAAATTCAGTTATTAATAAGGTTCAAGGTACTGGTTTAGGTATGACTATCATCAAAACAATTATTGATTTGATGAAGGGTAGAATCACTGTTGAAAGTGAAGAAGGTAAGGGATCACGCTTTGATGTTTATCTTTCTTTACCTCTAGATAGAAGTTATGAAGTTACTTTGGGTGCTGATAATATTTTATTTGTTTCCAAAGAAGAACAATTTAAAGATAATGTTAGGTCAATGGCTACAGTTACAAAAGAAAATGTAATTATTGCCGATACGGCAAAAGATGCCATTGATATATTGAAAAATGGTCAAGTTGTTGATGCGGTTGTTTTAGAAGGTTTATTAACTGATGAAAAACTTTCGGAATATGTCAAAGAAATACGTGAAGCAGTAGATTATGAATTATTTGTGATATGCGCTGATTACGCCCATTCGGATAATGCTTATGAAATGGTTCAAAAGGCCAATTTGGATGGTATATTAGCGCGTCCATTCTTCTTATCGCAGGTTGCTAAGACTATGAAGCAGGCTAGAAATGAAGAAGTAGATGATAGTAACTATACGACTTCATCTTTATATAAGAAGAAATTCTTATGTGCTGAGGATAATGAATTAAACGCTGAAATATTGTTGGCAATACTGGAAACATATGATGCAACTTGTGATATTTATCCAAATGGTAAAGAATTAGTTGAAGCATTTGAAACAGTTAAACAGGGTGATTATGATGCTATATTGATGGATATTCAAATGCCAATTATGGATGGTTTGACAGCTACTAAGTTAATTAGAAATGGTGATAATCCATTAGGACAAACAATACCAATTATCGCTATGACAGCTAATGCTTTCAGCGAAGATGTTCAAAATTGTTTAAATGCTGGTATGAATGCTCATATATCTAAGCCAATAGAAATCTTAAATCTAGAAAGAGTAATGCGAAACTATTCCAAATAAAAAGCCACTTAGTGGCTTAAGGTAATTTAAAAAGGCAAGTTGATTGCCTTTTTGTTATTCAGTTGTTACGTCAGTAATGTTATCTTGTTTAGCACAAGTTAAGCATAATCTTGTACGATTATTTGCGATAGCTTGTTCAACTGTACCGCATATTAATTCTTCAGTTTGATTTAGATGTCCACAATCATCATGAGTATGATAAACTTTACCAAATTGTGTCCAATAAACTTCTGTTTCACCTAATGCTTGCATAGCTGCTTCTTTTTGTTCAGAAGATACAGGATTGTAATCATAACTTGATAAACCACCGATTGCTAGGGCAACAACAGCAACTGCTGATGCGATAGTCTTAGTTTTCTTATCTAAATCCTTGTTAGTTAATAGTAGAACGATGAATGGTACAAATGCAAAGCAAGCAACGATAACACCCATGTTATTCCATAACCAGAACTTGAAAGCATTCTTTTCTGATGCTGGATCAATATGATTAGCTTTCTTCCATAATTGTGAACCAATAATTAAGAATATTAGATCAAATACTAATGCTGCAATTAAGGCATATAGTGTAGGCATAAAGGTAATATTAACTTTGCCAAATAATACTAATACGCCTAATACTTCAAATACGATTGCGATAATCCAAAGAATAACGGCTCCTACTCTTTTACCTGTAGCACTGCCAACTTCCTTGGCTTGCTTCATAGGTCTAGTAGATTTTTCATCTGTTTCAGCTTTTACATATGTATGTTGTTTTTTAGTAGCCATATATAAATCCCCCTTTTGAATAATTATAATATACTTTTATTCTTGCTTCTTATATAAAAATGATACTTATTGCTAAGTATCAAATTATAATGATTCAATAAATTTAGAAATAATATCTATTCCGGATATGAAGGTTCCAATTGTGGAGAATAGATTGGCAAACAATACTATCATTAGGGTACGAGTTACTTTATTTTTCCAGAATCCTTTAAATGTAGAAGTATCTTCAGCTAAGTCTTCAAAGTCTTTTACTTTTGGCTTTCTAATTGATGCTTCGACAATTCCCGCAAACCAACCGGATGCAAGTAGGGGATTTAGGGATGTTATAGGTGCCATTACAAAGGCGGTAAGAATTGATAGTGGATGTCCTAAACATAATAAAACACCAAAGGCAGATAAGGAACCATTCCAAAGTACCCAAGATTTTAGTTGAGCAAGTCCCATTTGCCTATTAGTGATTATGGTATAAGCAATAAGACCAATAATAACAATCGGAATAATCCATTTTATATATGTTGAGGTAGTCTTTTTCTTTTCTACTTTATCTAATTCCTTACAATCAATTGGATCATTGATATATTTATTGATACCAATAGAATGGGCTGCACCTATAATTGCTACTATCTTATTACCTGGTGCGGTTCTAATCTTTTCTGTTAGATATTTATCTCTTTCATCAACTAGAACTTCTTTTACAGTAGGGAATTCTTTACCTATTTCGAGTAGCGCAGCTTCTAAAGCATCAGCTTCTTTTAATTTGGCAATATCTTCTTCGGATATTTCTTCATCTTCAAATATTGAACCGATAATACTACTTAATAGTTTTATCTTTTCTTTACCTTGAAGTTTTGTCCAAATACGAGAGAAGGTAGTTTTAATTGATCTATCTGCTAGTACTAAATTTACATTATTCTCTTTAGCATAATTGATACCCGCTAACATCTCACCACCGGTATTGGAATTCATGGATTTTGCTAGCCTTCTTTGAAAGGAAGCTAGGATAGTATTAACTAATAAAAAACTTGCTTGTTTTTCTTTAATTATTTTTACTAAGTCAGTTTCTCTCCATTTATCAGGATTAGACATCTTATCATATCTTTGTTTATCTAATTCAATACATACAGAATCTGGTTGAATTTCATTTAAACAATTGTTTACATCTTCGATAGAATTTTTAGAAACATGAGCAGTTTTTACTAGATATATTTGTTTATCTTTATAATCAATTCTTACAACGTTTTCGTTCATATTTAACATTATAGCATTGTAAAATTTGTTATACTTATGAAGATGTTGAGTTACTATGTTACTTACTTTATAGCGATGTCTATATTGGGATATATCTATGAAACATGTGCCATGACTTTATGGAGTGGTAAATGGGAAAATAGAGGTTTTTTATATGGACCAGTAATTCCTATTTATGGTGTTGGTAGCTTATTAGCTACTATTTTATTCACTAATGTTATGGATTCTTATACTCCAACACTAGTATTTTTCATTGGGTTTTTAGGTTCGGCAATATTAGAATTTCCAACTAGCGTTATATTAGAAAAATTATTCCATGCATATTGGTGGGATTATTCAAGTGCTCCTTTTAATATTCAAGGAAGGGTATCTTTATTTTCATCAATGGGTTTTGGTATAGCAGCAATAATAATTGTTTATTTTATTAATCCTATTGTTTTACCTTATTTATTTAGAATAAATGCTACTGTAATTGAACTAATTAGTTTGCTTTCTATAATGTTGATAACTGCTGATGCCACTTTTACGGTTTCGGTTTTAACTGATTTTGAAAATAGGGTTAATGATTTACAAAATATGATTAATGAACGTATGGAGTATCAAGTTGAGAGTATTAATCCTAATGGTAAGAATATTAAGGATGCTTTAATTCATACCAAGGAAAATATTATTGATGGTGGTATAAATCATTTATCAAATTCCATGAATAGTGTGTATCACAGTGCTATTTCTAGAATTAGGAGTTTTAAAGATTCAGGTTCTGAAACTATTCATATGATTAAGGATGAAATTAAAAAGCAGGGTGCAAAATTAAGGAATAAAGATGAACGATAAAATTATTATTAAAGGGGCAAGGGTAAATAATCTAAAGAATATAGATTTAACTTTACCAAGAAATTCATTGATTGTTATGACTGGTCTTTCTGGTTCAGGGAAGACTTCTTTGGCATTTGATACGATATATGCTGAGGGTCAAAGAAGATATGTAGAATCTTTATCTAGTTATGCTAGACAATTTTTAGGAGGAGTAGATAAGCCTGATGTTGATTTAATTGAAGGATTATCACCTGCAATCGCGATAGATCAAAAATCTACTTCTAATAATCCAAGATCTACTGTTGCCACAATTACCGAGATATATGATTATTTAAGATTACTTTATGCTAGATGTGGTGTAGCATATTGTCCAATTCATAATGAACCAATTGAGGCAATGACTATTCCTACGATGGTGAAGTCTATTATGGCTTTTAATAATGGTGAGAGAATAGAAATCTTAAGTAATGTTGTAGTTAATAAGAAGGGTACTTTTAAGGATTATTTTGATAAGTTAAAAAAAGATGGTTATTTAAGATTATATGTTGATGGACAATTATATGATATTGAAGAGGTACCAGAACTAGAAAAGAATAAAAGACATACTATTGAGGTAGTTATTGATAGGATTGTAAAAAAAGATGGTATTGAATCAAGATTAAATGATTCTTTAGAGATTGCTTTAAGATTAAGTGATGGTACTTGTATTATTAAGCATGGTGATAAGAGGGAATTATATTCAAGTCACTCATCTTGTCCTATATGTGGTTTTAGTGTACCAACACTTGAACCTAGATTATTTTCTTTTAATAGTCCAATAGGAGCTTGTGATAACTGTAAAGGACTAGGTGTTACAATGTCTGTTGATTTAGATTATCTAATGCCTGATAAGTCTTTATCAATTAGTGAGGGTGGCATTCGTTATTATAAGAATATTTATGGCACTACAAATATTGAGTGGCAAAACTTTGCGGCTTTATTAAAGCATTACAATATATCGACTGATAAACCATTAAATAAAATGAGCAAGAGGGAAATGGATATCATTTTATATGGTTCTGATGAAGAAATTGAGTATGTAATTAAATCTTCTGGTGGTACTACATATCACAAGAAGACTTATAT
Source organism: Tannerellaceae bacterium (assembly GCA_963605145.1). Lineage (GTDB taxonomy): Bacteria > Bacillota_I > Bacilli_A > Erysipelotrichales > Erysipelotrichaceae > Colivicinus. The sequence continues at coordinate 9,022 of CAVCTP010000021.1, read as the reverse complement.
TGAGGGTATTAAGGATTTAATTGAAAGAAGATATGAGGAGACTCAATCTAAATTTGGTAAAGAATATTATGGTTCTTATATGGTAGAAAGTACTTGTAAGAAGTGTAATGGTGCTAGATTAAATGAGAAGGTTCTAGCGGTAAAAGTTGGTGGTTTAAATATCTATGAATTTACTTGTATGTCTATCGCAAAGGCTTTAGATTTTATTAATAATTTAAAGTTGGATAAAACTAAACAAGAGATTGCTAAGGTGTTGTTAGTGGAATTAAAGTCTAGATTACAATTTTTAAAAGATGTAGGTTTAGATTATTTAACTTTAAATAGAGTGGCTGGTACCTTATCGGGTGGCGAAGCGCAGAGAATAAGATTAGCTACCCAAATTGGTTCTGCTTTAACAGGTGTTTTATATGTTCTAGATGAGCCTTCTATTGGTTTACATCAAAAAGATAATATGAAATTAATCAATACCTTAAAGAAGATGCGTGATTTAGATAATACGGTTATCGTAGTTGAACATGATGAAGAGACTATGCTTAATGCCGATTATATTGTTGATATTGGTCCTGGTGCTGGAAAATTAGGTGGAGAGGTAGTGTTTGCGGGTACTCCTGAAGAGATATTAAAAGATGAAAAATCTATTACCGGTCAATATTTATCACATCGAAAAGAAATTAAGATTCCAGAAACTAGAAGAAAGGGAAATGGTAAGTCTATTAAGTTAATAGGTTGTTCAGAGAACAATTTAAAGAATATTGATGTGGAATTTCCTTTATCTAAATTTATTTGTGTTACTGGTGTTTCTGGTTCGGGTAAGTCTAGTTTAGTTATTGAAACATTAACTAAATCAATAATGAAATCATTAAATAGGGTAAGAATTAAACCAGGTAAAGTTTCTAAAGTTACAGGTTTAAATAATATTGATAAGATTGTTTATATTACCCAAGATCCAATTGGTAGAACTCCACGTTCTAATCCTGCAACTTATACGGGTGTTTTTGATGATATCAGAGATTTATTTGCTTTAACTCCGGATTCTAAGCAAAGAGGATATAACAAGTCTCGTTATTCTTTTAATGTTCCAGGAGGAAGATGTGAGGCATGTTGTGGCGATGGTGTTAAACGTATATCAATGCTTTTTATTCCTGATGTTTATGTAGAATGTGAAGAGTGTCATGGAAGACGTTATAATAGCGAAACTTTAGAGGTTAGATATAAGGGTAAGAATATCTATGAAGTTTTAAAGATGTCTGTTAAGGAAGCTTTAGATTTCTTTAAAAATGTTCCTAAGATTAAAGATAAGTTACAAATACTATATGATGTTGGCTTAGGTTATATTGAATTAGGCCAATCTGCCACTACCTTATCAGGTGGTGAGGCACAGCGTGTTAAACTAGCATCCGAATTACAGAAAAAGGCTACTGGTAAGACGATGTTTGTTTTGGATGAGCCTACTACAGGTTTACATATGGATGATGTTGCCAAGTTAATTAGAATTATTGATAGAATTGTTGATAATGGTGATACGGTTGTGGTTATTGAACATAATTTGGATGTAATCAAGTGTGCGGATTATATAATAGATTTAGGTCCTGATGGTGGTGATAATGGTGGACAAATTGTTGCCAAGGGTACACCAGAAGAAGTTAGTGAGGTTGAGGCTTCATATACAGGACAATATTTAAAGAAAGTGTTGGGTAAATAAGATGCCAAATGAAGAATTAGATAAGCGTGTTTATGTAAGATCCATTAAAAAGGCTTTCGATCTTGAACAGATTACAGGTGATGATGAATCACTTAATCGTTGGGCTATAGCACCAGATGTAAATAGACCTGGTCTAGAACTTTCAGGTTATCAAGAATCTGGGGATTTAAGAAGAGTTTTAGTTTTAGGCACTTTGGAATATGAATATATGTCTAAGCTTGATGAAAAGACTCAAAAAGAAAGATTTGAAATTATTACCGATTCTTTAACACCTTGTATTATCTTATCTTCTGGTTGTAAAGACTTACCAGTTCTTATTCAATTATGTAAAGATAGAAACTTCCCTTTATTTAGATATGAGGGTAAAACTTATCAATTAGTTGTTGACTTAGTAACCTATCTATCAGAACAATTAGCACCTACTGGTAGTTTATATGGCGTTATGATGAATATCTTTGGTAAGGGTGTTATGCTTACTGGTAAATCTGGTATTGGTAAATCAGAACTTGCCTTAGATTTAATTAATAAGGGCCATATGCTTGTATCAGATGATAGAGTAGAGGTTGCTAGAGTCCATAATGATATTGTTTGTTTTGCGCCAAAACTATTAAGAAATATGTTGGAGATTAGAGGTTTAGGTGTTGTTGATGTTACTAGATTATTTGGTATAAATGCTTCTTTAAAATCTTGTCAACTTGATTTTGTCATAAAATTAGTAAGATTAGAAGAAACTATGGAGACAGATAGATTAAATCCTTTAAATGAAACATTAGATGTTTTAGGAGTTAAGATACCAATGTTGGTTATTCCTGTTACTGAGGGTAAGTCTTTATCAGTAATTGTGGAGGCTGCGGTTAAAACTCATGCTTTAAAACAAAAGGGTATTGATTCTAATGAGGAATTTAAGGAAAGAATTAGAGCTAAAATCAGAAAGGGAGATGTAGATGATTAATTTTTTACCTAATAGTTATACATTATTATCTTTAAAAATAGGTTCATTAACTCTAGATATAAGATGGTATGCTTTTCTAATAATGTTGGGAGCACTTGGTACTTATATTGTTTCTAGAAGTGAATTTAAAAAGGCTAAATATACTGATTTAGATTTCTTTGATTCTTTATTTATCTATACTTTATGGTTTGGTATTCTAGGTGCTAGACTTTGGTTTTGTATTTTCTTTAACTTCTCTTATTATTTTTCTAATCCAATAGAAATTATTAGAATTTGGGATGGAGGTCTAGCAATCCAGGGTGGATTATTTGCTGGAGCAATCTTTGCTTACTTTTATTGTAAAGCTCATAAATATCCTTTCTTAAAGATACTTGATATTGTTTTACCTAATGTATTAATTGGTCAAGCCTTTGGTAGATGGGGTAATTTTGTTAATAAGGAATGTCATGGCTCAGAAGTAAGTGAAGAATATTTTAATGGTATCTTATCTTTCTTAAAGGAAGGTATGTATATTGATGGTCATTATTATGAACCATTATTCTTTTATGAATCTGTCTTATGTTTATTAGGCTTTATTATCATTCATTTTGTTTTAAGAAGAAAACAAAATAGAAGAGGTGATTTAGCTTATGCTTATTTAATGTGGTATGGTGTTATTCGTTTCTTTATTGAAGCAAAGCGTACCGATTCCTTATATTTAGGTAATATCAAGATGGCACAATTAACTTCTGTTGTCTTTGTTATAGTTGGTTTATTAGGCTATCTAGGTAAGTTTGTTAAATATACAAATAAGAATAAACCGACAATTATGTTTGATTTTGATGGAACTTTAATTGATACTAGTGCTTCTATTAAGGAAGGATATCGTGAATGTTTTAGAGTTTATTCTGATGAATCTTTATTTACTGAGAAGATACAAGAAGAAATATTAGGTCCAGCATTGAAGGATTTATTCCCTAAATATTTCCCAGGTGTTGATTATGATACTATATATGAAACTTATCATAATAAACAATCTGCGGTAGCTGATAAATTAAATAAAATGATGCCTAATGCTAAGGAAATATTGGAGTATCTACATAATAATGGTTATAAGATAGGTATTATTTCTACTCGTACAAAGGAAGGAATCTTACAATTATTAGATGTTAATGGCTTAAGTGACTATATTGATGATATATGTGGCTTAAAAGATGTTGAAAACTTAAAACCAAATCCTGAGGGTATTATCAATATGGTTAATAAGAATAAGTGGAATAGAGATCTTATTATGATTGGTGATTCTCTAATGGATATTGAATGTGGTACTAATTATGGTGCTTATACTGTTGCTTATTTAAGTAATCCAAGTAGAAAAGAACAATTAAGTAAATGTGCTAATGAGAGTATTGATGATTTATTAGTTATTAAGGAAATTGTTAATAAAAATATTAGTTTTACATATAACAAATTATAAAGGCTGTATAGCCTTTTTTTAAGTGGTCATATAGAATATACATAGTAAAACAAGGAGGAAATTATGGTTACTGTATTAAATCACCCACTAATTATTCACAAGCTCGCTATTATGCGTGACGAGACAACTGGACACAAGGCTTTTAGAGAAAATCTTCGTGAGATTGCTTCTTTAATGGCATATGAGGTATGTCGTGATTTACCTATGAAGGATGTTACTATTAAGACACCTATGGGAATCTGTGAGACTAAGCAACTTGCTTCAGAAGTAATATTAGTTCCAATTCTTAGAGCTGGTATGGGCTTAGTTGATGGTATATTGGATCTTATTCCTATTGCTAGAGTTGGTTTTATTGGTTTATATCGTGATGAGAAAACACTTGAACCAGTAGAATATTTCGCTAAATTCCCTAAGACTGGTATTGAAGATTCAGTTGTTATGGTTTTAGACCCAATGCTTGCAACAGGTGGTAGTGCTATTGCTGCTGTTGATATGATGAAGAAAAAGGGTGCTAAGAATATTAAGATGATTTGTCTAGTTGGTGCACCTGAAGGTATTGCTGCTTTTGAAAAGGCTCATCCAGATGTAGATTTATATTTAGCAGCTAAAGATGAATGTCTAAATGAAATTGGTTACATTGTTCCAGGTTTGGGCGATGCAGGTGATAGAATTTACGGTACAAAATAATGATATACAAGTCAATCTATTTAATTAATAGATTGATTTTTTTGTATAATGATTATGGTTTAAGGAGGTTATTCTATGAATACAAGACCTGTTGTATTAATTGTTATGGATGGTGTTGGTGAAAGACAAGACAGTTTTGGCAATGCTGTTAAAAACGCTAATACACCTACATTAGATTATTTAAAACAAAATAGTGCTTTTACTACTATTAAGGCTCATGGAAAGGCAGTAGGTTTACCAACTGATGATGATATGGGTAACTCAGAAGTTGGCCATAATGCTATTGGCTGTGGTCAAATATATTCTCAGGGTGCAAAGTTAGTTAATGAATCAATTGAATCTGGTGAATTATTTAAATCAGAAACTTGGTTAAAACTAGTAGAAAATGCTAAGGGACATACATTCCATTTCATTGGTTTACTTTCAGATGGTAATGTTCATTCTAATATTTCCCATTTAAAGGCTATGATTACTGCTTTAAAAAGAAGTGGCGTAAGTAAAGTTAGATTACATGTCCTACTTGATGGCAGAGACGTACCAGAAGGTTCAAGTACTAAATATGTTCAAGACATTGAAGCACATATGGCACAATTAAATGATAATAGTTTTGATGCAAGAATTGCTTCAGGTGGTGGCAGAATGTATATCACAATGGATAGATATGAAGCTGACTGGTCAATGGTTGAACGTGGTTATAATGCTCATGTTCATGGTATTGGCAGAAAGTTCAATAGTGCTCTTGAAGCTATTGCAACATATCAAAAGGAAGACAATGCTACTGACCAATTAATGCATGAATTTGTTATTTGTGAAAATGGTGAACCAGTTGGTAAGATTTGTGACCATGATTCAGTAGTTTACTTCAACTTCAGAGGTGATAGAGCTCTAGAAATCTCTCGTGCTTTTGATGAAGGCGATGAATTTGATAAATTTGATAGAGGCGTTAGACCTAATGTAATGTATGCGGGAATGTTACAATATGATGCAGATTTAAAGATTCCTACAAATTACTTAACTGCTCCTCCTAAGATTAAAGACACAATGTCTGAATATCTAGTAAAGAATAATGTTAAAACATATGCTATATCTGAAACACAAAAGTTTGGCCATGTAACATATTTCTGGAATGGTAATAGATCTGAAAAGTTCTCTGAAGAATTAGAAACTTGGGTAGAAATTCCTTCTGATGTAATTCCATTTGATCAAAGACCTTGGATGAAGTCAGCTGAAGTTACAGATGAATTAATTAAGGCTATTGAATCTAATGAGTATGCATTCTTAAGATGCAATTATCCAAATGGTGATATGGTTGGCCATACTGGTAATTATGATGCAACTATCATCGGTGTTGAATCAGTTGACTTAGCACTTGCTAGAGTTAAGAAGGCTTGTGATAAGGTTGGCGCTATCTTAATCGTTACTGCTGACCATGGTAATGCTGATGAAATGTATGATAAGAGAAAGAAGGATACTGATCCTATCAAACCAAAAACTTCTCATACATTAGCAAAGGTTCCATTCATTATTTATAATGCTGATGTAACAATTAAAGAAGGTGAATTTGGTCTTTCTAATATTGCTGCTACAGTATTTAAACTATTAGGTTTAGATATTCCAGAATCTTGGAATGAACCAATGATTTAATTTAAATATCTATTTAAAGTTGAAAATGTCCTCTTATTGTTAGAGGACATTTTTTGTGCTTATTTATTGCTTAGATATTGATTTATTTGACTACTTACCAGTTTACTATGGGTAACTACACCAACTACTGTTCCTGCTGATTTATCACTTATATCACCACTAACAAATAATGATGGGATATTAGTTTTGCCATCTTCATATGTTTTGATATGGCCTCTATTGTCTATTTCAATATTTATATCTTTGTTGAAGTTATTTAAAACAGATTGAGAAACACTGATAATTACACTAGAGTAAGGATATTCTTTTTCACTATTTTCAATTCTAATTGCTTTATTATCTTCATTGGTATAAGTATCCGCAAATATAACTGCTTTATCAGTAATTTCTATAGGCATTTTAGAATATTCAAATTTAACACCATCTGAGATTGCAGCATTTAATTCATCTACATTAGAGCGTGATACATTTCTTCTAGCGTAACAAGTAACCTGCTTAACACCTTTTCTTTTAGCGGTTCTTGCCACATCCATAGCGGCATTACCTGCACCTATAACAATTAAGTTATCTCCTAATTCATAAGCATCAGGATTATATAGATAATCAATTCCATAGTGTACATTAGGTAAATCTTCACCTTTTATATTTAAAGTACTTGCTTTAGATAAACCCATCGCTAGTAAGACAGCATCATATTGTTTTAATAAATCATTAATGGTTATAGTTTCACCAATGGTGGTATTTGTTTTAATTTCAATATTTCTAGCTTCTAATTGGTTATGTTTAAAATCATCAATTAATGATTTAGATAATCTAAATTCAGGTATGCCATATCTTAACATACCACCAATATCATTTTTACTTTCATAGATTGTTACATTATAGCCATATTCATTTAAATAGATAGCTGCTGATAAGCCTGCTGGGCCAGCACCAATAATAGCTATATTTTTATTAGTATTGATTGTTTTTTGATATTTCTTTTTTAAATAATTAGTTGATATATATTTTTCTATTTCAAAGAATTGAATAGGTTTATTAATTTTATTTAGGATGCAATTACCATAACACTGTTTTGAATGATTACATACATAGGCACAAAAGGCTGATAGTGGATTATTTAAAAATAAGATTTCTGCAGCTTCATCTATTTTATCTTCTCTAAATAGTTTTATAACTTGAGGAATCTTAGTGTTTATTGGGCATCCTTTCATGCAGGATGGATTTTTGCATTGTACGCAACGATTTGCTTCATTAATTAAATCTGACATATTATCTCCTAGTTGCCATCTTTACTAAATATTTTTTATCATTTAAAACATTCATACTTGATTTAATTATTGATCTATTTTCTTTACTTGTTGTTTCATAATCTTTGAAAATATATTCAAGTATTTGTATTATGGCATAGGCTTCAATAAAGAATAACCAAGAAGTAGAAAATGATTCAGTGATATATTCATATTTTTCTTTTATAGCTTGTATTTGATTATTTATATCATCAATACCATCAGTACATTGTTTTACAGAATGGCTTATTTTAATTACTTTTGTAAGCAAAATAATAATTAAAATAAAGATAATTAATCCTAATAAATAATATAAATATTTGATATAGTCATTAATTAGATTAAGCATAGATTCATTTTACCATTGATTGAATAGTTATATCACCAATTTGTGTTGCTTCAATTCCTTTAGTATATTCTTTGATTGTTTCCATCTTTTTTAGATTATCTAAGGCAAAGGTGTAGGTAATATTTGTATCATAATTTGTATCTATTAGAATTGTATTATTTCTAAGATAATGTTCTATTTTATTGGCCATTTCATAAGTTAATGTAAGTGAAAATTTAGGATATGTTTTATCTTCTACAAGTATTCCTTTTTGTATCGCTTGACTAACTGCATTAGAGTAGGCTCTAATAAGACCTCCTGCGCCTAGCTTTATACCGCCAAAGTATCTAACTACTATAGCACACATTTGGTTTAGATTATTTTTTTCTAAGACATTTAATATAGGTGCACCTGCTGTGCCACTTGGTTCGCCATCATCGTTAGATCTTCTAATGTTATCTAGGATTAATCCACTACAAACATGACTTGCATCATAATGTTTTTTCTTAATGTTATTTAAGTATTCTTTATATTCAATTTCCGTTTGAATATGCTTACAATAACAAATAAATTGGGACTTTTCTATGGTAATGGTATTGATAACTTCATCTTTTAAATACATAAATTTATTGTAATATTTTATGTTAGAATTTTAAATGTTGAGGTTTATATGAGAAGTTTAGAAGAAGTTTTGGCTGAATTAAAGGCCGCAGAAAAAGAGTATGCCGAGAAATGTGAAAAATATGGCATAGCACAAAATAGTAAGAAGAAAAAAGAAGTAGTAGAAGAAGACAGTGAAGATACTACTGATGAAGATTCAAAGAACGAAGGCTAGAAATGGCCTTTTATTTATATAAATAAAAGGTTGTGAATTTGTTAATTTATAGGGTTTAGATGCTATAATTGATATGGAATTTAGGAGGAATAAAAATGGCTAAAAAATTAGTTACAGATTTACAAGTAA
>CAVCTP010000020.1:0-14324 GCA_963605145.1 Tannerellaceae bacterium | reverse complement strand
CAGTAGTGGTTGAAACAGGAAGCTCCAACTTCTATAAGTCGGAGTAGTTCACAGCTTTATTTTGAAGTATAATTACATTAAATGAAAAAAGGAGACTTTTATAATGGCAACTAAAAAGAATAATGAATTAATAAGCAAATTATTATCTACTTCAGTAGTTAATTCTGTAGCAAGTAGTACTGGCGCTACTAAAAAGGATGTTACTAGTGTTTTAACTAGTGCTTTACCATCTTTACTAAGCGGTGCTTCATCACAAAGCAGTAATTCAAGTACTGCTGCAAGTTTCTTGTCAGCTTTAACAAGTCATAGTCAAAAAGAAGAAAGTTCTTTATTAAGTAGTCTTGATTTAAGTGATGGTAGTAAGATTATTGCGCATTTATTAGGTAAGGATACTGATGATAAAGTTGAAGAAACTTCTAAGGAAACTGGTGTATCTTCTGATACAGTATCGCAAATCATTTCAGCAGCAGCACCTATCTTAATGAGTTATTTAGGTAAGCAAGTATTATCTTCTATTTCTACTAATACAGCTTCAGAATCTAAGTCTAAGAAGACAGATTCAAAATCTAAAAAAACTAGTGATTCTAAATCAAAGAAGGCAGCTGATTCTAAGACTAAGAAGTCTGATTCAAGTAAGAAGACTTCAAGCAAAACTAAGAAAAAAGCATCAAGTGATGATACTTTATCTTCTATTGCTTCTAGTGTATTAGAAAATGTTGATGTTGCTAGTATATTAACTAATTTACTTAAATAAATAGGTATTAAATATGGATATTAATCAAATTATTGTTAATGCTAAAAACATGAGGGCAAGTGATGTCCATCTTGTTTATGGTTTACCAATAAAGTTAAGAATTGATGGTTCTTTAAAAAATTATGATGAACATATTCTAACAGATGATGATTTAAATAAAATATGTCATGATCTTTGTAATCTAGATTTAAATTCAATTGATGAATATGATGGTGCTAGAACAATTGAAGATGGAAATCTTAGTATAAGAATTCGTCTTAATATCTTTAGACAACAAGGTCATTTCTCTTTAGCAATTAGAATATTATCTAATCAAATTCCTGATATAGATAAGTTAGGTTTACCTCAAGTTATAAAAAACTTCGCAGAATTTAATAAGGGTATTGTTATTATTACTGGTGAAACTGGTTCTGGTAAATCAACAACGCTAGCAGCCTTATTAGATAGTATCAACCATAAAAGAAATGAACATATCATTACTTTAGAAGATCCTATTGAATACATTTATAAGTCTGATAAATGTGTTGTTAATCAAAGAGAAATAGGAAAAGATACTGCTTCTTATGACGCAGCACTTAAAGCAATCTTAAGAGAAGACCCAGATATTATATTGATAGGTGAGGTAAGAACTAGAGAAACTATTGAAGCAGCTTTATCTGCAGCTGAGACAGGACACTTAGTATTTTGCACACTACATACTAATTCATGTTCCGAAACAATTGATAGAATTATTGGTTTCTTCCCTGCGGATAAGCATGAACAAGTTCGTATGCAACTATCTATGACTTTAAAAGCAGTACTATCACAACAATTATTACCTAAAATAGGTGGTGGTAGAGTTCTAGCTACTGAGATTATGATTGTTAATTCAGCAATCAAGAATCTTATTAGAGAAGGTAAGACTCCACAAATCAATAATACAATCGCTACCACTATTGAAGATGGCAATATAACAATGGATAATTGCTTATTGAAATTAGTAAAAGAGCGTAAGATTACTGAAAAAACTGCTATAGAATCTGCTAGTGATAAGGAATATGTTGCAGAACACTTAAACTACAAAGAAAACACTAATACAGAAATGAAGTTCTTCTGATAATATCTAAACTAGTTGTGAATTACGCAACTAGTTTTTTAAATAAAAATTAATGTCAATATAAAAACCGCTAATCTTTGTGACTAGCGGTTCTTTTAGAATTGTTTTTTCTTTATTATTCAGCTCTATCCATAGCTTCTTTGTAATCAGCTTGTGTTGTGAAGACATCATACTTATATGGATTCTTCTTAGCAGCAATTGATTTTTTAATAATAAAGCCAAGAGCTACAACGTTGATTGCTAATGCTAATACTGAGATGAAACCTTGCATACTAACATTTCCTAAAACTGGTGTTACTCCAGCAGCTGTTGCAGCAGCAATTGTTCCTTCCTTATAAATTACAGGAACGATTGAGAATACTGAACCATCTTGGAACATTGGGCATACTTGGGCAAACATACACCAAATAGCTAGAGTGTTTGCTCTATTTTGAATCCAGCCACCTTTGTTCCATAGTAAGTTCGCAAAAGTAGGAGCTAATAGTAAAGCAAGACCACAATACCAAGCATGAGTTGGTAAGTTTAAATATGTATATTGGAAGTTCCATACATCATAAGCTAAGATATAAACCCAAGTCATATCAGGCCATAGCATATCTTTTTGATCTTTTGAAGTATAGATGCTCCACCAGCCAGTCATACAGAAGATATTGATAAGACCAGCGATACCATTTAATAGGTTCCACCAGCCACCATATAGCCAAACACCTTCTGATGAATACCACCAGCCACCAGATAAATTGCCAGCTCTGATTGCACTTTCAAAATCACTAGCTACAGCAATTAAAATATTAATTGCAACAATTACAAATGGGAAAGCCTTAAACCAATGAGCTTTACCAAGTTTGCCCCACTTGTATTTAATAACCATAAAGCCAATGCATCCAGTTGCTGCAGCATATAATTTAGCGTAATGGAACCATGAATTCATATGAACATATGTATCATTTGTTAAAGCCCATTCTTCTCCGTTGGCTGCACCAACATAAATCGCAATAAAGTAAATAGTTAGCGCTAATAATACAACACCAAAGATGCCAATTCCTCCCCATTTAGTACGAGCAATTTCATTAGTGATAATTAGCCCTAAGAATACTAGTAACCAACCTAATAGTTGGTAACCTGCAGTTTCGCCATAAACTTGAAACAACATTTCAAAATCCCCCTTTTTTCAAAACAAAAATATCATAATACTTTGTGAATCTTTTAGCAAGTACTCTTATATATAGATATATAAAAAAATATAAGAGCTTGATAATGCTTTAAGTAACAAAAATATCAATATATTGCGAGAAACTCGCAAATAGAACATAAAATATGTTTACAAAATCAATATTTAACGATAATATATTAATACAAAGTAGAGGTGATAATATGCTTTTAGAATTTAGAATTAAGAATTATAAATCTTTTGTAGATGAAACTATATTTTCTATGATTCCAGCACCTAAACAAACGGGGTTGGATTATAGTTTGTTAGAAGAAAAGGTTGGTAATAAGAATCAAAAAGCATTATGTTCTGCGGTAATATATGGTCCTAATGCATCTGGTAAAACTAATATCATTGGTGCTATGGAAACTTTTAGATCTATTATTCTTAGAGGCAACATAAAAAATTCAGATTCAGCTTTTTCATCAAATATGGCTTCTTCAACATTGGAGTTGATTCCAAATTGTGATATAGAAGCTACCCCTACAGAATTTATGATTTCTTTTGTTGAGAAGGGTTTTCTTATCTCTTATAGTATTGAAATGGATTTAGGAACTTTTCTTTCTAAAGATTATGCTAGAAAGATTATATCTGAACATCTTATGGTGAATGGCAAAGATGTATTTAAACGTGACAAAAATCTTGAAGTTGCACTTCCAACAACAATTCGTTCTTTATCTAATAAGAGTATTAATAGAATAAGTCCTAAGACTAAGGAAATTGCCCAAAGTAGTTTATCTGATACAGAATTGTTTCTAACAAATGGTTTTAAGAATATATTTGCTCAAGATTTAGTTTCACTTATCACAGATTGGTTTCAAAAAAAGTTTATTGTTATCTATCATTCGGATGAGTTGAAGATGATGCGTAAGTATGCTGATCCAAAGGAAAATACTATTTATGTGGAAACAACTCTTACAGAAGCAGCAAAGGAATTTGGTATTAATTCTAATGCATTAGGTTATAAAACAAGTAGTGAAGGGGATGATGTAGTGCTTTATTCTATTTTTAATAAAAATAAATTAGCAGTACCTGCTGATGTTTTTGAATCTTATGGAACTCTTCGTTTTATCAATGAATTCCCACTAGTAATCAATTGCTTATCAAATGGTGGAACTCTTGTAATGGATGAATTTGATGCATCAATCCATCCTATGGCTTTGATGAATATTATTTCTATCTTCCATAATGATGAAATCAACAAGAATCACGCACAATTAATTTTTAATACTCATAATCCTATTTTCCTTGATGCATCTTTATTTAGAAGGGATGAGATAAAGTTTGTGGAAAGGGATGAAACAAATCATAGCATTCATTATTCTCTATCTGACTTTAAAACAGCTGATGGAATTCGTAAGGGTGAAGACTATATGAATAATTATTTTGTGAATAGATATGGTGCTATTAGTGATGTTGATTTTAGTCCTATTTTAGAGAAAATAATCTCATCGAAAAAGGAATGAAATATGTTAGAAACTAAAAAATTTATTTTAACTGTAGAAGGAGAAACTGAACGTTGGTATTTCTTATGGCTTAAAGATCAAATAAACAAAATTGAGTCGAGAAAATATAATGCTTCTATTGTTGCCAAAGTACAACAAAGTCCAAGAAGTTTCTACAAATCAACAAATTCGAAGATATGTCCGCAAGCAATACATATATGTGATGTAGAAAGTGCAGATAGATCTCATATATTTAGATTTGAAGGTATTCTAAAAGAAATGGCAGAAGCTAAGAAACAGAAGAATATCAAATATCAACTTGGTTATAGTAATTTTGCTTTTGAGCTATGGATTATTCTTCATAAAAAAGATTGCTTTGGTTCGTTCTTTGATAGAAAACAATATCTTATTCCAATTCAACAATGTTTTAATGAAAAGTTTGAAGATCTTGAATATTATAAAAGTGAACAAGTTTTTAAGCGTTGTCTTGCGAAATTAACTATTGAAGATGTTAAATCAGCAATTATAAGAGCGGATAAATTAGCACTACAGAATATTAAAAATAATAAGACAATCGTAAAATATAGCGGATATTCTTATTATCGAGAAAATCCAGCACTATCGGTTAATGAGGTTGTAAAAAGGATTTTAACTGAATGCGAAATTATATAAATACTATTTTTTATCATTTATAATAAATCTCAAAAAGTTATCAGAAGATTAATAAAATAGGTTGAATATTTATTAAATGTTTTTGTAATAAGAGTGTATTAAAATAATCTGAAATAAAAAGTATTTTTACCCTTGCCTTCTTTTTTGATCTCACCAGCAGTTATTAATTTACGAAATGCACTTTCAATTGAACTATCGCTGAGAGTTGGACACAATTCGCGAATATCTTGTTTAGAAAATTGGCCAATTTTCACTTTACTTGCTTTACGAACCATTTCTAAAGCAGATATTTTTGGTTCGACAATTTCCATTCGATCTTCAAAATCTTTATATGCCGCAAGAATAGTTCTAAGAATATATTTGATAAAAGGGGTTGCATCTTCATTACCATCATGCCAGCCAATTTGTGATTGAGCTAATGCATCATAGTATAAATCTTTGTTTTTAGCAATTTTTGCTTCAAGAGAAATATATTTGCCTACATAAAAACCGCTTTGATATAAAAGCAGTGTTGTAAGTAAACGGCTCATTCTGCCGTTGCCGTCATTGAAAGGGTGAATGCATAAGAAATCATGAATGAAAATTGGAATTGCTATAAGTGGCTCAAATTCCATGTTTCCAATGACACGATTATATTCTTGACAAATTTTATTTAAAGCCGCAGGTGTTTCAAATGGAGAAAGTGGTGTAAATAAAATCTCTACATGGCCATTAGGATAAGTTGCGCTGATATAATTTTGTACAGATTTAGTTTTACCTGCCATAGGATTATAAAAATATTTATACAGTATTTTATGTAGTTGGAGGATATAGTTTTGTGTAATTGGAATAAAATCAAAACTTTCATGAATAACATTTAATGCATCACGATATCCAGCGATTTCTTGCTCATCGCGATTTCGAGGTGTTGTTTTTTCTTCAACAAGTTGCTTAATTCGTGTGCTGGTAGTAACAATGCCTTCAATAGCATTTGATGCTTCGGTACTTTGAATTTTGGCAATCTCAACGAGCATTTTTAATTCTTCGGGTCGTTGCTTTAAATACAATTCTTGTTTTCCTACTTCTTTATATATTGCACCGACTAATGATAATAGTTCTGAATCCCATTTTTTATCCTTAATTAGCGAATAATTAAAAGTTTTCATTCCCTTATACCTCCTTTATTCCCTTAAATAATAGCACAAAATAAGGGAATAATGGTAAAGTAAGCGAATAATGTGGGATTAAACCATTAATTATCTTTGTTAATTAAAAATAACTATATAAAAATTTTGTGTTGATGTAGGAAGAAAGTACGCAAGATAGTACGCAAGATAATGGAATCTTTTTATGGAAAATTATATTCTGTTTTATACAAATAAAGCCCTTATGACAAAATTAGAACTCTATTCTAAAGAAGACCTTTGAAGAAATTATCTACGACCTGCAATCGAAAAAGATTTAATTCATATGACCATTCCAGATAAACCAAATAGTAGGAATCAAAGATATATAAAGAATTGATTAAACTATTTTACTTTAGAAATTTATATTTCATTATTGGTAAATTCAGATAAGTCAACCTTTTCAGAGACTTTTCCTTCTTTCATATTTTGTATTGGATTATCTATCATAGATAAAGAACTTGTAGAAATTTTAAAAGGTGTTGTTAACTCCTTTAGCTCCATTACAATTTTTCCATCTTTATATTCTTTAATCATATTTATATTTATAGTTATATATAAAATAGTCGAAAAAGTGGAAACAAAAATGCCGAATTTATGGAAACAATATAATTGAAAAGTATATGATACAATTAAATTGTTAAAGCAATTGGAGTGTGTAAAAAGCTTGGAATATATGGCTAAATAGCGCATTTCCTTGAGAAAATGTAGTGATAAGTAATATAATAAATTAGTTGGAAGGAGTAGACTATGGCATACAAGAGAATAGGTGACATCTTATTAGACGCTGGAATGCTTACACAAGAATCTTTAAATGATGCTCTTGAGAAGGCTAAGAATGCTAAACAAAGATTAGGTGAATATCTAATTGATAAGGGTATTATTTCTGAATCTCAATTAATAGATGTTTTAAGATTACAATTAGGTATTGAATTTATAGATTTAACAAAGGCAAATATTCCAACTAATCTTGCAACAGTTGTTCCTAAGAATCTTGCGAAACAATATAATGTAGTTCCAGTTAAGCAACAAGGTGACTTGTTGTTTTTGGCTATGGCTGATCCTTTAAACTTTAGAGCAATCGAAGAGGTTAAACAAGCATCTAAGAAAAGAGTAATACCAATGATTGCATCTAGTAGTGCTATCAATAGAGCGATTGTCATGTTATATGGTAATGAAGGTGTTTCTCGTGCTATTGATGAGATGCAAAAGACTATTACTGAAGATGAACAACAAGTTGAAACTATAAAGGCTGATGAAACAAGTGAACAAGCTGCACCAGCAATTAAGATTGTTAACTCTATTATTGAAAGAGCAGTAGCAGAGAATGCTTCTGATATTCATATTGAACCAAGAGAAAATGAATTAAGTATCAGAATGAGAATTGATGGTATTTTGCATCCTATCCTTTCAATTCCATCAAATATGCAGAATGCTGTTATTTATCGTATTAAGATAATGGCTAATCTAGATATTGCTGAAAAGAGAATTCCTCAAGATGGTCGTGCAAATATTTCTAGTAAGGGTAAGGATATTGATTTACGTATATCTACTCTTCCTACCGAATTTGGTGAAAAGATTGTTATTAGATTCTTATTTAAATCAGAAACATTATTATCAACTGATGGTATTGGTCTAGAGGGTAAGAATTTAAGTGATTATAATGAATTATTAAAGAATAGTAATGGTGTTATCTTAATATCTGGTCCTACTGGTTCAGGTAAGACAACTACTATGTATACTATGATTAATGAATTAAATAGGGAAGAAGTTAACTTAGTAACTTTAGAAGATCCTATTGAATATAACATTGATGGTGTTAACCAAGTACAAGTAAATGAAAAGGTTGGTTTAACATTTGCGGCAGGTTTAAGATCAATATTGAGACAAGACCCAGATATTATTTCTGTTGGTGAAATTAGAGATGGTGAAACAGCCGAGATTGCTATGCGTGCTGCTATTACTGGTCACTTAGTATTATCAACAATCCATACAAATTCATCTATTGCTACATTAGATAGATTAATAGATATAGGTGTAGAACCATATTTAATTGCTTCAGCATTAAAAGGTGTAATTGCCCAAAGACTAGTAAGAAAAATATGTCCACATTGTAAGGTTGCTTATGAGCCAAGTCAAGAAGAACTTGATGATTTAGGTATTAAGAATACAGAACATAAAAAGATTACTTTCTATAAAGGAACAGGCTGTGCTGAATGTATGCATACTGGTTATAAAGGAAGAACTGCCGTATTTGAAATATTAACTTTAAATGCCGATATTAAGAATGCCTTTAGAGAAAATAAGTCTCATAAAGAATTAGAAAATACTATTATAGCTAGTGGTTTTAAGCCAATGAAATATCAAGCATTGAAACTTGTATTAAGTGGTGACACTACAGCTAGTGAAGCTATACGTGTAACTCATAGCACAGATGATGAATAGGAGGAAAGATGGCTACATTTAAATATAAAGCTATATCTAAATCCGGTGTTGATGTTGATGGAGTAATAAAGGCTCATGATCAAAATGAGGCTATTATTGAATTAAAGAACACTTGTGCTATGGTAACTTCTATTAAAGAAGTTGATGAAATGCCAAGTTTCATGCAGAAAGCTTTTAATGCAAGAGTTAAAGAAAAAGAACTAGCCCTTGTATCAGAACAGTTCTCTATCATCTTAAAAGCAGGACTACCAATCATGAAAACGATTGAACTAGTTGCCAATCAAGTAGAAGATAAACAAATGAAGAAACTTCTAAAAGAAGTAGAAGAAGATGTTAGAGGTGGTTCTAGTTTAGCTGATGCCTTTGAAAATAGAGAAGATAGATTACCTGCAACATTTATAGAAACAATTAGAGCAGGTGAACAATCAGGTAACTTAGATATTTCTTTTGAAAGAATGACTAAATATCTAAATAAAAAGGTAGCAGTAAATAATAAAGTTATAACTGCTTTAACTTATCCCGCATTTGTTATTGTAGTTGCCGTAATAGTTGTAGCAGTCATTATGATTCTTGCTGTTCCAACATTAACCGAAACATTTGCCGATATGGGATCAGAACTACCAGC
This sequence comes from Tannerellaceae bacterium, assembly GCA_963605145.1. Taxonomy (GTDB): domain Bacteria; phylum Bacillota_I; class Bacilli_A; order Erysipelotrichales; family Erysipelotrichaceae; genus Colivicinus. The sequence continues at coordinate 4,914 of CAVCTP010000020.1, read as the reverse complement.
ACCTACTAGAATATTAATAAATATTTCTAATTTCTTTGTAAAATGGTGGTGGTTAATGGTATTGATTATCTTAATAATCGCTATAGCATTCTCTATTTGGAAGAAAACAGATAGTGGTCACTATGCATGGGATCAAATAAAGTTAAGACTTCCAATTCTAGGCAAATTAAATCTAATGAATGCTGCCTCAGAATATTCCAATACTTTCTCAACAATGTTAGGAGCTGGACTTCCTGCCGTAAAAGCTTTACATACAACAGGAAAGACCTTATCCAACTACTATATTGGTCAAGATATATTAACATCATGTAAAGATGTTGAAGGTGGTAATACCATCGCAAGTGGTCTAGAGAAAAATACTGAACTACCAGAACTAGTTGTTGAAATAACTGGTATTGGTGAACAATCAGGAACTCTAGAAAACAACTTAACAGCAATTGCTGAATACTATGACCGAGAAGTTTTAAATCAAACAAATCGTGCCATATCACTTCTTGAACCAATTATTATTTGTATTTTGGCTGTAATAGTGTTATTTATATTATTGGCCGTTTACCTACCAGTATTCTCAATGTACGGTAGTGTAATGTAATTTCGGTATAAACATTCACCCAGATGTTTATATATATACACCCAGAAGATTTATATTTATATTTACAAGGAGAAAAGATTAATATGAAAAACAATAAAAAGGGTTTCACATTAATGGAAATGCTAATTGTTGTAGCTATTATCGCTGTATTAGTTGCAATTGCTATTCCTGTATTAAGTGGAACTCTAGAGAAATCAAGAGAAGCAGCAGATGCTGCTAACTTACGTGCTGCTTATGCAGAATGCGCAGTTGCAGTATTAGATGGAACACAAGGTAATGATGTAACAATCGCTGATGATGGCAGTGCTACAAAAACTGTAAAAGCAACTCAAACACAAGATGATTGGCAAAATTCAACTATTGAAAATATAGGTGGCGTTGCAATCGCTAACATTAAAGCATACAAAGGTGGATCATGGACTGTTACCGTTACAAGTGCAGGTAAAGCATCTTTCACTGGAGTAAAGCCAACTACTACTGGTAACGACTAATTAAAAACTGAAACAAACTCTCCTACTTGCATGCGTGGGAGATGAACAAATAATTAATATCTCTAGGGCCTATGGGTGGGGTCCTGGAGGTTTGGTAAGATTTATGAATTTATTTGATTATCTAGATACATATATGAAGATTTATACACTTATTATTTGTTTTTTATTTGGTAGTGTTATGGGTAGTTTCTTGAATTGTTATGCATCTAGAATTTGTCATAATGAATCTATTGTTAAGGGTAGAAGTCATTGTGATGCATGTAATCATGTATTAGGTATCTTAGATTTAATTCCTATTGTTTCTTATTTGATTAATAAGGGTAAATGTAGATATTGTGGTTGTAAATTAAGTATTAGATATCTAATTAGTGAGATTGTTGGTGGTTTAAGTTTTGTATTTATAGTTTTAAAGTTTGGTTTTAGTTTAAAGACTATTGAATATTTGATTCTTATATCTTGTATGTTGGCTGTTAGTTTTGCGGACATGGAGGATTATTTAATTCCTGATAGATTTATCATTGTTGGTATTGTTAATAGGGTGGTATTTATATTAATAGGCAATGATATTAAATCAGAATTACTAAATAGTATTATTCCAGCATTAGTAATTGGTGGAGTAATGATTATTTTAGTACTTGTGATGGAAAAGATTTTAAGAAAAGATGCTATGGGTGGTGGCGATATTAAGCTACTATTTATGCTTTGTTTATATAATTCTTTAAGTCTTGACCTATTGGGTTTATTGTTTAGTTGTATTATTGGTATCATATTTGGTTTGATTGATACTAAGGGTGAAAAGGGTAAGTTGTTTCCTTTTGGACCTAGTATTTGTTTAGGTTTCTTCTTAGTATTCATGTTTGGTTCTACTATTGTGAATTGGTATTTGTCTTTATTTTAAGGAAGGAGTGTTATGGCTAAATATATTGGTTTAGATATTGAGGATAATGAAATTTATATGGCCAAAAATGGCGATACTGTATATATGCAGATGCCTGAGAATCTTTTAAAGGATAATAAAGTTATTTCGCCTGAATCTTTATCAAAATTCATTAAGAGTGTTAAAAAAGAGGGTTCTATTGGCGGTAATGGTATTGCTTTAGTATTACCAGATGATTCAACATTCTTTAGAAATGTTACTTCACCAGTTGTTAGTGACGCTCAACTTAAATTAAATCTTCCTTATGAATTTAGAGATTTCGTTGGTAGTAATTCTATTGAATATAACTATGATTATGTAGTTACTTCTTATGATAAAGATGAAAATGATAATGTAAGTGGTATTAATATTCTTGCTGCTGCGGCAAATAAAAAGGTAGTTGAAGAATATTACAACATTATTAAGCGTGCTGGTTTAAAGTTAAAAGTAGCTTTACCTCATGAGATGGCTTTAATTAATATTATGAAGAATGCTGATGAGAATAAGGAGTATTGTTTAATTAATATTGCTTATGATCATTGTAATGTTTATATCTTTAATGGTAATAAATTAACAGCAACTAAGATGATTGATATTGGTTGTAAAGATATTGATTTAGCGATTGCTGCTAACTTAAATATTGATTTATATTTAGCTGCTAGTTATCGTAATACTAATCATAACAATGTATTAGAGAGTGAATATTTGAATAATATTTATGAAAATATAGCATTAGAGGTTATGAAGACTATTAACTTCTATCGTTATGAAAATCAGGAAACAAACTTATCAGAAGTATATTTCTTTGGTACGGGTTGTAGATTGAATACTTTAAAGAAGAATATATGTGGCAATGTTCAATTTACGGAAGAGGATATAAAGAATATATTACCTGATGAATATAAAAATGATGAGAATGCTGATAGATGTTTATTATCTATTGGTGTAACTCTTTAGGAGGTTAATATGGCTAGTAAGAATAAAGAAGTAAAGCTTCCTAATAAGACAACAATGAATTTATATGTTGTGGAAAATGATAATGCAAAGCAATTACCTTATTTCTTAGTTGGTTTAATTTTTGTTGGTATATTTGCTTTCTTATTTGCCCAATTTTTAGTTGTAAATAGGTTAAATAAGTTAAATGTATTACAGGGTGAAGTTAATCAATTACAACAAACTTATAATGCTCAACTAGAGTATTTGGCTGATTATAATGATGTTAAAGAGAAATATAGTAGATATACCACAGTTTATTTAACTGCTGATAATGAGAGAATTGTTGATAGGGAAGATATCATTGATTTAATTAATGAGGCAATTGGTGATTTAGGTTATTCTAATTCTTTCTCTATTGTTGATAATTCTGTTAATGTGGTGCTTGTTACAAACAATCAAAATGATTTGGCAAGTATTAGAAGCAATTTTGAGAGTAATTCATTAGTTAAGAGTGTTGAACTAGTTTCTTCAGCGACAACTAGAGATGGAGTTCAATCAACTATCAATGTTGTTGTTTATATGGAAGGAGAATAATATGCGTAAGTCTATTAGTCCTCGTGAATTATTATTATTAGGTTTCTTGATTATTATTACAGTATATTATTTTGTAATACAGGGTCCTATTAAAAAGCAAACCGAAGAACTAGAAGCACAAAAGTCAGAGATTGAAACTAACATCGCTGTTACTGCTCCTACAGTTGAAAAGAAAAAGATGATGCAAGAAGAAATTGATAAGGTATTTGCGAATGATCCTAATCCTGTTTCAATTTCTAATTATGACAATATCGAGAATATTATCTTAGAGATGAATGCCATATTTGATACTGGTGATAATTCTTATCAAATAAATTATGCTACTGGTGGTGAAGTTAAATATGAAGATAATATTGTTGAAAGATGGATTAAGATAAGTTTCACTGCTCCAAGTTATGATGATGCTTTAAGTAGAATTGGTGCATTACATGATTCTGTTCATAAATATCAGATAACAAACTTATATGTTTCTGGTAGTAAAGATGATACATGTTCAGTTTCTATTGTTTTAGTGGATTATGAATATGCTAGTGACTATTCAGAATAAGGGTAATATTTAAAAATTAATATTTAATAGAAGCGACTAGGTCGCTTCTTTTGTAGGTTTTATGAAAGAAAAAAGTAGAAGGATACTTATTATTGTAATTTCAATATTAACTTTGTTATTAAGCGTCTTTTTATTTATAAGGGTTTCTAATAATAATGAGAATAAGGTTGTTATTAATAATAATGAGAACTTTATAGAAATTAGGGATAACATATATGATTTATTTGTATATGGTGTTGATATATATTCTGATAATACTATAGAGTTTATTGATAGTGGTTCATATGAAAATATCTTCAATTATTATCATGAAAGAACTTATGCTTATTCAAGTAAGGATGAGGATTCTGGTAGTCATATAGAATATGCTAGACAATTATTAGAATATATTAATGTTGATGATGAAACATTAAGTAATTTTAATTTTGCTTATGATTGTTCTTTAAAATTAAATGAATTAGAAATATATGCTATGGCTCTAGCATGTGAGTATCATGGCTATGACATGCAAGATATGCCAGATTATATAAGAGATTCTATTAGTTTTGATATAGATGATACTTTAACAGTAGAAGAAAAGAAACAAAAAGCAAGTGGCGTTATTTCTAATATTAAAGTTGATGGTTTTGATTATTCATATAATCAATATATGAATTTATTATTAGATAGTTTAAATGAATTTAAGAATAGTGAAGAATATATTAATGATGATGAGAATAATAGTTTTGATATATATAAATATGATTTCTATTTTGCCTTAATAATTAGTATTTATATCAGTGCAATGGTTTTATTAGAGATAATTGATATTCTTATTAATAAAGATAATAAGAGTAAC
>CAVCTP010000019.1:0-14796 GCA_963605145.1 Tannerellaceae bacterium | reverse complement strand
GAAATTTAATGGATAATGATTATTTATTAGTTAGTTGATTGTTGTAATGTAACTTCTACATCAATCATCTTGCTGTTACGACTTACTGTTACTTTTACTACATCGCCTATTGCTTTAGAGTCTAAGTATTTAGATAAGTCAGCATATGATTTAACTTCATTATCATCTATAGCAGTAATAACATCATTTGCTTGTAGGCCAGCTTTATCAGCACTACCACCTTCAATAACTTCTGATATTACTACACCACTTGTTGTGTAATAAGAGTTACCTGTATAAACTTTAATACCTAGAGCTGCACGATCTTTTACATAACCATTTTCAATAAGTTCTTGAACAATCTTTACAACAGTATTAGAAGGAATAGCATATCCTAGACCTTCAACAGATGTTTCAGAAGTTGAAGTAGAAGACTTTTTAGCATTTACAATACCAACGATATTACCATTGATATCAAATAGACCACCACCAGAGTTACCTGCATTTACAGCAGCATTAGTTTGAATTACTTCCATATAAACATTGTTGATATATATTTCTTTACCTAAGGCAGAGATAATACCATTTGAACAAGTAATACCAGCACCTAAAGGATTACCAATAGCAATCACATCTTCACCCATCTTTAATTGATCAGAATCAGCGAAACTAGAATAAGGTAAATCTGTTTCATCAATCTTTAATACTGCTAAGTCAGTTCTTGTATCATAGCCAACAATTGTTGCTTGATATTCATTGCCATTATATAGTGTTACAGTAACAGCATCATCACCTGCTGCACCATCAATAACATGTTCATTTGTTACGATATAACCATCAGCTGAGATAATTACACCAGAACCTTTAGATTCTGAATAACTTGATTCTGTTCCTCCATAATTGAAGTAATAATAACCTGAAGTACTAGATTGTACTTTAGTTACAACCTCAACAACAGTGTTATATGCTTTATCAATTGCATCAGTATATGAGGTTTCTTTCTTATTAGAATATTGAACCTCATTAATAACTATGGAGTTATCAGAATTTGTATTACTTGTTTTTTGATAACCACAGACACTCATTACTCCATAAGTTCCTATTCCTGCACCAAGTAAGGCGACTAGGAAGACTACAATAATATTTTTAATACTTAATTTCATATTTATTAATTCCTTTCTAGATATATCTTTCTCAACATATCTACACCATAATAATAGTGTTTCAATGTGAAGTTAAACTGAAATTTTAAGAATTTTAAAATTAAGTTATAATTGTGATATGTCGCAAGTAAAAAAATTATCTTCAAAGATGGTAAAGCGTAACTTTACTACTATTGGTTTGATGTTGATAATATATGTTCTTTTTGTATTGATTATTCCCCATTTCTTACATATATATTTGGAAGATAATACATCATTATTAAAAGATGAAACAATATTTTATGGTTTAAATTATTTAATTATTGTTTTTGGTACTTTAATTCCTTTCTTTATGATGCGTAAATTTGCGGGAATTAAAACTAAGCATTTAATAAGGAAGGTAAATGCTTCATTTATTGATTTATTTGTTCAGGCTATTGTTTTCTTTAATATCTGTTTTGCCTTAACTTATATTTCTAATATTATTATCAATAGATTTGGCATAGATGGTAAATTAATATCTGGTATAGGTATTAGCGAAAATATAGATTTAAATAATATTATTTATATTTTTATGTTTATTGGTTTAAGTCCACTTCTAGAAGAATATGCTTTTAGAGGAGTATTACTTAATGCTTTAGCTAGATATAATAAGAAATTTGCTTTAATTGCTTCTTCTTTAATCTTTGCTTTAGCACACTCTAACTTTGGTGAGATATTGCCAGCCTTTGCGATGGGTATTGCTTTAGGTAAGATGTCACTTAGATATAAATCAATTCAACCAACAATTGTTGTTCATATTTTATTTAATGCCTTTATATATTCTTTATATATGTTACCAAGCAATATTGCTTCCTATATGGGATATGGTCTAGCAGCAATTTGTATTTTAGCTATCTATTTATATTTATCAGGAAGATATCAAAGAATTGGTATTCAAAAATCAGTTAATAAAACTATTCCTAGAATATTCTTTACAAGATTTACTGTTATCTTTTCTATGATTTTAATGGTTGCTTATACTTGTTTATTGACATTTATTAAATAAAAACGCCATGTGGCGTTAAATATTTATATGGCTGCGGATATAGGATTTGAACCTATGAAATGGCGGATTCAGAGTCCGCTGCCTTACCGCTTGGCTAATCCGCAAGAGCATTAATATTATATAATAAATTATTTTTTTCAGTAAAAATTCACATAGAAAGATTATCATAAAGATATGGCAAGGTTATTGATAGTTGATGATGAAGAAAAGATAAGAGAAATGGTTGGCAAGTATGCTGTTCATGAAGGTTATGAAGTAGAACTTGCCTGTGATGGGAAGCAGGCTCTAGAGAAATTTAGAAATGCTGATTTTGATGTTGTTATCTTAGATATCATGATGCCAGAATTAGATGGCTATAAGACATTTGAGATGATGAAACAAATTAAAGATGTTCATTGTATTTTCTTAACTGCCTTAGGTCAAGAATATGATAGAGTATATGGTTTTGATATTGGTGCTGAAGATTATGTGACAAAACCATTTTCATTAAAAGAATTAATGATGCGAATTAAGGTTATCTTAAAAAGAGAAAATAAGGATGCAAGTAAGATTGTTGTTGATAAATTAGTTTTAGATGAAAATGCTCATACTGTTACTATTGATGGTAAACGTATAGATCTAGCGAATAAGGAATATGAATTATTATTATATCTATTAAAAAACATGGGTAATGCCTTAACTAGACAAGCAATTATATCTAAGGTATGGGGCTATGAATATGATTCTGATGATCGTACTTTAGATACGCATATGAAACTATTAAGAAAAGACTTAGGCGAATATGGTAAATATATAAGTACTATTAGAGGAGTAGGCTATCGCTTTGAAAAAGAAATTTAGTTTAAGAATAGAATTAATTATATTTTTATTAATCTTTGTATTATCAATATTAGGCTTAATTTATTTTTTTCAAACTACCTTTTTAGATAGTTTTTATAAGGAATCAAAGATTAATGTACTAGAAAATATTGCTTCAGAAGTTCAGCTAAGTATTGAAAATGATGATTTAGATGATTATATGGATCAAATAACTATTTCTAATGAGGTTTGTGTTAGAGTGGTTTCTAATAATAGTAAATATAACAATGTAGGTGCTTGTAGTTTAAAGAATTTGGATTTTAATACTATAAATGATATTGCCAAACAAACAAGTGACAATGGTGGTGATAAATTATTTGATTTATTTAGATATCATGTTAATAGTGAATCGGAATTAGATATTTATATCTATTCAAAGTTATTTGATATTAATGATGAAACAGTCATGGTTTTAGTTTCAACTATGATTACACCTATTGGGGCTACTATTTCTACAATTAAGTCCCAATATGTAATTATTGTTGGTATAGTTGTGATTATGACAATTATTTTGGCCTTAATACTTTCACATTTTATTATTAAGCCAATTAAAAAAATAAATGATGAATCAAAGAACTTAGCTAAGGGTGAATATGATAAGAGTAAGGTAAATTTTAAAATAAAGGAATTTGATGAATTAAATAATACCTTGGATAAGGCTAACGAAGATATATCTAAGGCAGATAAGGCTAAAAAAGAATTATTAGCCAATGTATCTCATGATTTACGTACTCCTTTAACAATGATTGTAGGGTATGGTGAGATGATTAGAGATTTACCTGAAGAAAATAATGAAAGTAATATCAATGTCATTATTGATGAAGCAAAACGATTATCAACTTTAGTTGATGATTTATTAGATATATCAAGAATTGAAAATGATAATATCAAACTTAATAAGAAGGAAGTAAGTTTAAATGATTTACTTACTAATACTTATCATCAATATGAAAAATATTGTGAAGCTCAGAATGTTAAGCTTGAATTGAAGTTGAGTGAAGATAAGATTGTATCTATAGATGAGGCTAGAATTAAACAAGTCTTATATAACTTTATTAATAATGCTTTAAATTATAATGATAAGGATAATCAATTAATAATTTTAGGTAGTGAAATTATAGATAATAAAACTAGAGTATATGTTTATGATAATGGCGAAGGTATTAGTGATAAGGATATAAATAATATTTGGGATAGATATTATAAGGTAGATAAATTACATAAAAGATCACATATTGGCTCTGGTATAGGTTTAGCACTATCTAAACAACTATTAGAGGCTCATAATATTAAATATGGGGTTGAATCAAAGGTAGGGGAATATACTAAATTCTACTTTGATTTATAATTTGCTTAACTTAAGGGCACGGCAAAGTGCTCTTTTTTGTATATAATAGTTTTAAGAGGATGAATATATGAAAATTGTTTTAGATAATTTAAATAAGGTATTTAAATCACAAGTAAAGGGTGGAAGTGATGTTCGTGCAGTTGCCGACTTCAATATTGAAATACCTGATGGCAAGTTGGTTGCTTTATTAGGTCCTTCAGGATGTGGTAAATCAACATGTTTAAATCTAATTAGTGGCTTAGAAGAAGTTACAGAGGGTAAGATTTATTTTGGTGATTTAGATGTTACCAATCTTCCTCCAGAGGCTAGGGGTGTAGGTATGGTTTTCCAAAATTATGCTTTATATCCCCATTTAACAGTTGAAGAAAATATTATCTTTCCTTTAGAGAATTTAAAGGGTGATAAGGCTTTAAGCAAAGAAGTTATGAAACAAAAGGCCTTGGAAGTTGCCAAACTTGTACAAATAGATAATTTAATGAATAGAAAACCAGCTCAAATGTCTGGTGGTCAACAACAAAGAGTAGCGATTGCTAGAGCATTAGTAAAAAGACCTAGTGTTTTGTTACTAGATGAACCATTAAGTAATTTGGATGCAAGGTTGAGACTACAAACTAGAGAAGAGATTAGAAGAATTCAAAAAGAAACTGAAATAACTACAATCTTTGTTACACATGACCAAGATGAAGCTATGTCTATTTCCGATTTGATTATTGTTATGAAGAATGGTTATATCCAACAAGTTGGCAAACCTCAAGATGTTTATAACAATCCAATCAATATGTTTGTAGCTACTTTCTTAGGCACACCTGCCATTAATATATTTGATGGTAAAGTTAAAAATCACAAATTATATATTGGTGATGATTATATCTGTGATAAGGATATAGAAGATCAAGAAGTTGATGTTGGTATTAGACCAGAAGGTTTTATATATGATGAAAACGGAACTTTCCATTGTGAATTTGATAGACTACAAACTCGTGGTAGAGATACAACTATTGTTTGTCATAATAAATATTGCACATCGGATGAAGATATTAGGGCAATTGTTTCTGATGATATTGAAACAGTTAAGAATGCCACATTTAATTTAAAACCTAATAAGACATATGTTTTCTCTAAAGAAAGTGGTAATGCTATCTAATGCTTAATAAGAATAATAAAAAAGCTTGGTTATATTTATTACCAGCCATCCTATTTTTAGGGATATTTATGGTATATCCCCTTATCGATGTTTTAATTTATTCTGTTGAAGAGGGATATAACTTTGCATCTGGCGTAAGTAGTGGCGTGGGTCTATATAATTATTCCTATGTATTACATGATCCTTATTTCTTACAAGCCATTAAGAATACTTTTATTCTCGTTATTATTACTGTTCCTTTATCAACTAGTTTAGCTTTATTAATATCTTTAGGTTTAAATTCCATTAAGAAATTAAAAGATTTATATCAAACAATTTTCTTTTTACCATATGTAACTAATACCTTAGCAGTTGGTTTAGTATTTATGATCTTATTTAAGAAAACCGCTTATTCGGAAGGCTTAATTAATTTATTATTAAATCTATTAGGTATGGAATCAATTGATTTTATTGATGGACCATATAGTGCTAAGATGTTTGTTTTATGTTTTTATACAATATGGGTAGTATTACCATTTAAGATTTTAATTCTTACTAATGCTTTAGCTAGTGTTGATAAGAATTTATATAATGCCGCTAAAATTGATGGTGCATCAAAATATCGTATCTTTAAAAAGATTACCTTACCAGCTATATCACCAATGATATTTTATTTAGTTATTACCGGCTTTATTGGTGCTTTTAAAGCATATTCCGATGTTGTCGCAATATTTGGCGTTGATTTAAATGCTGCTGGTATGAATACAATTGTTGGCTATATCTATGATATGTTATATGGCGATTCGGGAGGTTACCCATCATTTGCCTCTGCTGCTGCTTTAATACTATTTGCGATTGTATTAACTATTACGGTTATTAATTTATTAGTTTCTAATAAGAAGGATAATTATGAATAATACAAAAATTGAACAAAAGGCTAAGGCTAATAAGATAGTTTGGAATATTATCAAATACTCCCTTTTAACAATCTGGGCAATTATTGTTTTATTCCCATTCTATTGGATGATATTAACTTCTTTAAAGTCATATGCTTCATATAATAGTGAATACATTCCTAAGTTTTTTACTTTAAGCCCAACAATCGAAAACTATATTAATGCTTTTACTACAGTATCTTTAGGTAAATATTTATTAAATACTGTTATATTTACCATTATTACAACTTTATTAATGGTAATAGTAACAATATTAGCTTCTTTTGCTTTTTCTAGATTACAGTTTAAAGGTAAGAAATTATTATTTACTTTATTCTTATCTTTAATGATGATTCCTAATGAATTAGTTATTATTACTAATTTTGTTACTATAACAAATTTAAATTTAAGAAATACCTTTTTAGGTTTAATTTTACCTAGCGTTACTAGTGTTTTCTATATTTATTTATTAAAAGAGAACTTTGAGGCTATTCCTGATGAATTATATAAGGCTGCTAAGGTTGATGGTACTAGTGATTTTAGATATTTAACTAAGGTTATGATTCCTATATGTAAGCCAACAATTATTACCATCATTATTTTAAAAGTCATTGAATGTTGGAATTCTTATGTATGGCCTAGATTAATTACGGATGATGAGAATTATTTCTTAATATCTAATGCTATTCAAACAATTAGAGAATCAGGTTTTGGTAGAGAAAATATTCCAGCAATGATGGCGGCAGTAGTTGTTATGTCAATTCCTCTTATTGTCTTATTCTTAATATTCCATAAGAAGATTATGGAAGGTGTTTCTAGAGGAGGTACAAAGGGTTAATGAAAAAGATAATCAATTTAGTTTTAATTATTTTCTTTATTGTTACACTTTCCTCTTGCCATAGTGGAAGTAGCCAAAGTGGCTTTGAAATGCCTGAGGAATTTGATGATTCAAGAACTTATGAAATAACATTCTGGGCTAAAAATGATAGTAATATCTCTCAAGTTGAAGTTTATAAAAAAGCCATAAGTGATTTTGAAGAACTATATCCTAATATCAAGATTAATATATCTTTATATTCTTCATATTCGGATATTTATAATGATGTAATTACTAATATTTCTACTAATACTACTCCTAATGTATGTATTACTTATCCTGATCATATCGCAACTTATATTACTGGCTCTTCTACAGTAGCACAATTAGATGAATTACTAGTTGATGAAAAATATGGTTTAGGTGGTAGTGAATTAAAATTTGATGGTCCAAAATACGACGAAGTAATTAGTGAATATTTAAATGAAGGTTTAATTAATGGTAAATATTATGCCATACCTTTCATGAGATCTACAGAGGCTGTTTATATTAATAAGGATTATGTAGAGAAATTAGGTTATGAAGTACCTGATATATTAACTTGGGATTTTATATTTGAGGTATCGGAAGCAGCTTTAAAGAAAAATGATGATGGAACATATTTTGTGAATAATCAAAATGTTTTAATTCCTTTTATTTATAAATCAACAGATAATATGATGATATCAATGCTCCAACAATTGGATGCACCATATTCTGATGATGATGGTAATATTTTGATTTTCAATGATACAACAAAAGATATATTGTTAGAGATTGCCAAACACGGAGAAAGTGGAGCATTTTCTACTTTTAAGATATCTAGTTATCCTGCCAACTTCTTAAATGCTGGCCAATGTATCTTTGCGATAGATTCTACCGCTGGTGCAACTTGGATGGGTTCAGATGCGCCTTTATTAGATATTGCAGAGGAAAATATTGTGGAATTTGAAACAGTAGTTAGAATGATTCCGCAATATGATGTAGATAATCCTAAGATGATATCTCAGGGTCCTTCAATTTGTGTCTTTAATAAGGAAGATAATCAAGAAGTATTGGCTTCTTGGCTATTTGCCCAATTCTTATTAACTAATGATACGCAAATTGCCTACAGCAAGACTGAAGGTTATGTTCCAGTAACTACAAAAGCTCAAAATGATAGCCAATATTTAGATTATATAAATAGAAGTGGTGAAGATAATAATGAACATTATAAGGTAAAGATTGATGCTGCTAAGTTATTAAATGATAATGTTAAGAATACCTTTGTTACCTCAGTATTTAATGGTTCAGCATCTTTAAGAACAGCGGCTGGCCAATTAATTGAAGAAACAGTTAAGGCTGTTAGACGTAAAAAAACAGTTGATGATAGTTTTATAAGTGAATTGTACGATGATATCAATTCTTTATATCGTTTAGATCAAATTAGTAATAAGGGTGTTTCAAAAGACTTGGGTGAACTACCTTTAGCATCAAAGATATTACTCGGTTCGCTTGCTTCAACTTGGGTATTAATAGGAGTTTATGTGTTTATAAATAAAAGTAAAAACAAAGAAAAGTAATGTATAATAAGTGTGTCCTAAGGGACGCATTAAAGGAGAAGAAAATGAAAAAATTATTAACTGTTTTACTTGCAATGTTAATGGTTTTAACTCTAGCTGGCTGTAGCAAGGAAGAAGGAACTGATACAGATACAGATGTTGAACCAGTAGAACCAGTAACTGCAAAGAACACTTATGCAGATTTCGTTGCTGCTGAAGTTGATACAGAACTTGAATTAATCATGTCTGTACAAGCTCATGAATCTTGGTGGGATGGCAAATGCACAATCTATGGCCAAGATGATGATGGTGGCTATCTAGTATATGAAGCAGCATGTGATGAAGCTACTGCTGAATCTTTAGTTGAAGGTACTTTAATTAAGGTTACAGGTTATAAGGCTGAATGGTCTGGTGAATTAGAATTAGCTGATGCTACTATCGAAGTTCTAGAAGATGCTGGTAAAGTTTATGACTTTGAAGATTTAACTTCATTAATTGGTAACAATGATGAACTAGCAAACCATATGAATGAAAAAGCTAGTTTCAAGAACTTAACAGTTGTTAACTATACTTATAACTGGGATGGTTCAGGTACTAGAGATAATTCAGATGTATATCTAAATGTTACTGATGAAAATGGTACAGAGATTGTCTTTGTTGTTAGAAGATATTTAACTACTCCAGATTCAGAAATCTTCCAAGCTGTAGAAGCTTTACAAGCTGGTGATGTTGTTGACCTAGATACATATCTATATTGGTACGAAGGACCTCAAGCTCGTATCGTTGGTGTAAACAAGCACTAATTTAGCTTAAAAATTAGAATTGAAGGTTACTCTTAATAGGGTGACCTTTTAAATGCAAAATAAACAAAAGGTATTTAAAAATAGGGTAAAAACCTTATAATAAATATGTAGTCATAAAAATAGGAGGAAATTAAATTATGGCAGTAAAAGTTGCAATTAACGGTTTTGGCCGTATTGGACGTTTAGCATTCAGACAAATGTTCGGTGCTGAAGGTTATGAAGTAGTAGCAATTAACGATTTAACATCTCCAAAGATGTTAGCTACTCTATTAAAGTATGATTCTGCTCAAGGCGGATACTGTGGAAAATTTGGTGAAAATCTTCATACAGTTTCATACAAGGAAGCTGAATTTGAAGAAGATGGTAAGACTGTAAAAGTTCCTGGTTCTATCACTGTTGATGGTAAGGAAATTACAATCTATGCTATGCCTAAAGCTGAAGATCTTCCTTGGGGTAAATTAGATGTTGATGTAGTTCTAGAATGTACAGGTTTCTATACTTCTAAGGCTAAGGCTGAAGCTCATATCAAAGCTGGTGCTAAGAAAGTTGTTATTTCTGCTCCTGCTGGAAATGATCTTCCAACTATCGTTTACAATGTTAACCACAAGAGCTTAACAGCTGCTGATACTATTATCTCTGCTGCTTCTTGTACAACAAACTGTTTAGCACCTATGACTAAGGCTCTAAACGATTACGCTCCAATTCAATCTGGTATCATGACAACTGTTCATGCTTATACTGGTGACCAAATGATTCTTGATGGTCCACAAAGAAAAGGTGATGTTCAAAGAGCTAGAGCTGGCGCTATGAATATCGTTCCTAACTCAACAGGTGCTGCAAAGGCTATCGGTCTAGTTATCCCTGAATTAAATGGCAAACTTATCGGTGCTGCACAAAGAGTTCCTACTTGCACTGGTTCAACAACTATCTTACACGCTGTTGTTAAGAAGGATGAAGTTACAGTTGATGAAATCAACGCTGCTATGAAGGCTCAATCTAATGAATCATTCGGTTATACTGAAGAAAAACTAGTTTCTTCTGATATTATCGGTATGAAGTTCGGTTCATTATTCGATGCTAACCAAACAATGGTAACTAAGGTTGCTGATGGTTTATTCGAAGTTCAAGTAGTATCTTGGTATGATAATGAAAATTCTTATACATCACAAATGGTAAGAACTATCAAGTACTTAGCTGGTTTAAAATAATTAATAATTTCCAATAAGCAAAGTAGAGTTGTCGTATATGCGACAACTCTTTTTTTGTATATAATAAAGAAAAGCGAGGTAAATATTATATGGCAAGAAGAAGAAAAAGTATTTTTGGTAAATTAGTAGGTGCTGCAGTTATTGCAGGTGCTGCAAAAATTATTGTTGATTTAAATAAAAAAGCTAAAGAAGATGATAGAGATATTAAAGATGTAGCTAAGGAAAAATTTAATGGTATCGTTGATGATGCTAAGTCTGGTGAATTAACTGATAAAGCAATGGAATCAGTAGGAAAGGCTAAAGATTCTATTGGCCAATTCGCTAATGATGTTAAATCTGGCAAGGTTGCTGAAGATATAATGTCTGGTAAGGTTGCTGAAGATGTTAAAACAAAATTTAATGAAACAGTAGAAAAGGTTACATCAGATGAATTCAAGAATGAAGCTACAGCATTCGCTCAAAATCTAAAAGAAGGAGTCGTTGATATCTTTGACAACAAAGATGAAAACAACAATAACTAAGATTTAAATCCAGGTTTCCTGGATTTTTTATATAATAGTTTTATGAGAAGATTAAGAAAAAATATATTATTGATATTGATATTATCTTTATTATTGTTATCAACAATAATAGGAATTATCTTTACTAAGGAAGATGATGTTTTAGAAACAGATATCGTTATAGAAAACGTTATTCCTGATACCTTTGTTGGAACTATTGATAATAATATTGCACCTAAAGAGATAATTGATGTAATTTGTGATTATATGGATGCTTATTATTTGAGTCTATATACTTTAGAAAAACAAGATACATCTATCTATTTTGGTGAAGATGTTGCTGCCTCAATAAGTGATAAAGCCATACAATTAATGCTTGATGCTAGAAGTCTATATGATTTTGATTTTACTTTGACTTCGGCTCATTATGATATACAAATCATAGATTATGAAGAATATGATGACTGTTATGAAGTATATTTCTTAGAAGATGATTATATGAGTTTTGCTTTTTTAAATGGTATTCAATCTGAATGTTTAGATATTGAAAATAAGATGACCTTTAAAAAGATTAATAATGAATATAAGATTATTGATTATGATAAGCAACAAGGTATTTATTTATTACTTTATTCTAATAGTCCTACCAGCACTAAACAATGTGATGATTTGTATGAATATTATTTATTACAAATTAAAAAATATAAGGAAAATGATGATTTCTTAAAGCAACAAATTGAAGGTAAAGAATATATAAGTAGTAAATCATATGATATTGTCTATGATAGACAAAAGGCTATTGATTATGCTTATAAGTATTATCATTCAAGAAGTGATGATTGGTATGATTTTTCTGATGAGGGTGGAAATTGTCAAAACTATGCATCTCAATGCATCTATGCCGGTATTGGGCAAATGGATTATAGTGGTGATTATCAATGGAAGTGCTATATCAATAACTCGGAATATGATCCAGGAATTAATGAAGATAATGAAAAAAGTGGTAGATCTGTATCTTGGGTACATGTATCAACATTTAAGGATTATTGTGAGAATAATGATGATATAGGATTAGTAACTGATACTGATATTAATATTAATTATGCGGAAGTTGGTGATATTATCCAAGTTGGTTCTACTTCAGTATCCCATACCACAATAGTTTCTAAAGTTGTTGATGGTCATATATTATTAAATTCTAATACTATTGATATGAAGGATTGGCCAATTGAGGCTTGTATCTATCAAACAAAGGAATTGATTAAAATATTAGGCTATAAAGATTAAATATTATAAAATTTAGGTAGGAGGATAACTTATGAAAAATAATTGTCTTTCCAACTTAATTACAGGATAATCCTGTTAAATATTTGGCTTCTTAGGAAGCCTTTTTTAATAGTGATAATGTTGTGCTAAATTTTAGCACTCTTATTGACTGAGTGCTATTAACATGTATAATAGAGTTTGTAGGAGGTAAAGATTATGATTAAACCATTATATAACAATGTATTATTAAAGAAAGTTGAAGCTTCTAACAAGACTGAATCAGGTATTATTATTTCTCAAAAAGAGGAGAATGAAGAATATGCTGAAGTTGTAGAACTAAGTGATTGTAAAGAAGTTAAGGTTGGTGACAAAATATATGAATTGTCATTGAAAAAGGGTGACAAGGTAATGTATAAGAAATATTCTGGTACTGATGTTAAAGTTGGTGATGAGGAATATATTCTTATTAAAGCTGAGGATATCTTAGCTGTTGTTAAATAGGAGGAATTTTTATGGCAAAAATTGTTAAATATTCTAAGGATGCTAGAGATAGTGTATTAAAAGGTGTTGATACATTAGCTGATGCCGTTAAGGTAACTTTAGGTCCTAAAGGAAGAAATGTTATTTTAGATAAGGGTTATGGTTCACCAATGATCGTTAACGATGGTGTAACTATTGCTAAGGAAATTGAACTTGAAGATACATTTGAAAATATGGGAGCTAAGATGATTTGTGAAGTAGCTAACCATACAAATGATTCTGCAGGTGATGGTACTACTACTGCTACATTATTAGCACAAGCAATGATTCATTCTGGTCTAGAAGCAGTTGAAAGAGGTTCTAATCCAGTATTATTGAGAGAAGGTATTGATACTGCTGCTAAGGCTGTAGCTGAAAAGTTATTAAAGGATGCTCGTAAGATTGAATCTAGTGCTGAAATAGCTAATG
The DNA here is from genome assembly GCA_963605145.1 of Tannerellaceae bacterium. Taxonomy (GTDB): domain Bacteria; phylum Bacillota_I; class Bacilli_A; order Erysipelotrichales; family Erysipelotrichaceae; genus Colivicinus. Next base: position 1,241 of record CAVCTP010000019.1, on the reverse strand, counting down.
TTGCTGCTATATCTAGTGGTTCAGAAGAAATCGGTAAGATTGTTTCTGAAGCTATGGAAAAAGTGGGTAAGAATGGTGTTATTAATGTAGATGAATCTAAGGGCTTTGATACATCACTTGAAGTTACTGAAGGTTTAAAATATGACAAGGGTTATATTTCACCTTATATGGTAACTGATAGAGAAAAGATGCAAGTTAATATGGAAAATCCAATGATCTTAGTTACAGATCAAAAGATTTCTACAATTCAAGAAGTATTACCTTTACTAGAACAAATCGTTCAAGCTAATAAACCATTATTGATTATTGCTGAAGATATTGAAAATGAAGTTGTTTCTACTTTGATTGTTAATAAATTAAGAGGTACATTCAATGTAGTTGCTACTAAGGCTCCTGGATTTGGTGATAACCAAAAGGCTAACCTAGAAGATATCGCAATCTTGACTGGTGCTAAATTCATTTCTAAGGATTTAGGTATGCAATTAAAAGATACTCAAATGTCAGATTTAGGTACTGCTAAGAAGGTTCTTGTTGAAAAGGATGCTACTACTATCATCGATGGTGCTGGTTCTAAAGATAAGTTCCAAGCAAGAATTAAGGAAATTGAAAACTTAATTGAAAGAACTACATCTGATTATGATAAGAAGAACTTACAAGAACGTCTTGCTAAGTTAACTAATGGTGTAGCAGTAATCAAGGTTGGTGCTACTACTGAATCTGAATTAAAGGAAAGAAAATTAAGAATTGAAGATGCATTAAATGCTACTAAGGCTGCTCTTGCTGAAGGTATCGTAAGTGGTGGTGGTTGTGCTTTGATGTCAATCTATAAGGATATGAAGGATAAGTTAAGTTCTGATGTTCCTGATATTAATAAAGGTATGACTATTGTTCTAAATGCTTTGAAGCAACCATTATACCAAATCGCTGAAAATGCTGGCCATGATGGTAACACAATCGTTGAAAAGCAATTAGCACAAAAAGAAAATATCGGTTTCAATGCTAGAACTGGTGAATGGGTTGATATGTTCAAGTCTGGTATCGTTGATCCATGTAAGGTTACTAGATCTGCTCTATTGAACTCAGCTTCTATTGCTGGTTTGATGATTACAACTGAAGCAGCAGTAGGTACAATTAAAGAACCAGAGCCAGCAATGCCTGCCGGCGGTGGCATGGGAGGTATGTACTAAAGAGTAAGGAGAAATCCTTACTTTTTTCTTCAATTAATGAAAAAATTTACATAT
>CAVCTP010000018.1:0-15168 GCA_963605145.1 Tannerellaceae bacterium | reverse complement strand
GAATAACGGATTAAAATGCCGAAAGCCTGTATTTATGCGGGTTTCCGGCATTTGTTTTATCAAATGGCTCTAATTTGGCTCTATTTGTGAGGAGAATAATGGAGTTATCAGTTTTGAAAAGGTAAATAAAAAGGAAGAAGGTACTAGCTATGTTGCCAACAAGAGAGGAAGCACTGAAGTTAATTCGTGATGGGTTATTATTTAATCCGGGACCTTGGGGAAAACATTGTTTAACAGCAGCACACTGTGCAGAAAAAATAGCAAGTGCATGTGGTGATATGGATGTTGAGAAAGCATATATATTAGGTTTACTACATGATATAGGAAGAAAATTTGGTGTAAGACATCTTGGACATGTTTATGATGGATACGTATATATGAAATCATTGGGATATGATGAAGTAGCAAAGATATGTTTAACCCATTCTTTTAATAATCATACGATAGATGAATACATCGGAAAATTTGATGTTACAGATGAAGAATTGACAATTATAAAAACTGAATTAGCAAAGACCATATATGATGAATATGACCGGTTAATTCAATTGTGCGATTGTTTGGCAGGAGCGGAAGGAGTTCTTGACATAGAAAATAGGATGAATGACGTAAAGAAAAGGTATGGCTTTTATCCGCAGAACAAGTGGAATTCCAATATGAATTTGAAGCAATACTTTGAGGGGAAAATGAATAAAGACATTTACCTTATATGTGAGAAAGATACATTTGCACCAGGAGATTTATGATCTTATAAATATATTTTTACTACAAGTTTTATGAACAGGTTGGAGGTGGTTAAGTGGATATTTTATTTAAAAATGATGATTTTGTATTTTCATACAGAGTTGGCGGTATATTGAAACATAATGGCAAAATCTTGTTACAGCGCCCGAAGAATGATGTATCTACTATAGAGTGGGAATAATATTAGTATTTAAAAAGCCTTATATTAATAAGGTTTTTTAAGTAGTTTGTGCTTCTAATATGAACCCAATTCAAACATCTTATAAATAAAAAATAATTGAAAGGAAAAGAAAAATGCTTAATGAGTTATTAAAAACTTTAGATGAACAGTATCATTTAAAAGAAATCTCTAATGAAACTACTAAAGTTTCACATATGAATTTCATTATTCATCAGTATTATGCACAAGGCTTAGGTAATGTATCAACCATGGAAGCAAAGATGCCACTTGGCATAATGAAGATGGATACTTTAATTATTAATCCATTTGAAATTGATTTACCACTATTCTCATATGATCGTATTTTGGCAATGGGTAATGATAGTTTATATGAAGAAATATTTGAAACTAGAATTGATACAAGTAATAAGCCAGAATATGTTAAAGAACTTTGTAATTTAAAAGGATCTTATGATTTTGAAGTTAAGCCTAATTGGTATGAAGATATTTTATATAAAGAAAGTATTCATAAAAAAACAAAAAAGAAAAATAGTCAAAATCTTGATGAAGTAACTAGAAAATTCTTTAATGTATATCTTAACTGGGCTAAAGAAGCAAAGGCATGTGATGTTAATCTTAAAAAACAAAAAGCTAAAGTTTATACTGAGGGATTATTATCTAATGGTGGACCAAGCACTGATGTGTTTGTTAAAGCAAAAGGTCGCGAATATACAGAAGAACTATATCGTACAAAATTATTTGGAACAGAATAAGTTAATACAAGTCCTTATAAAGATTAAGAATTATTAATAATTTTTACTAAACATATAACTAAACCTCCAGGTAAAGAGTAATCTGGAGGTTTATTTTTCTTATCATTCTTTTAAAATAATGCCATAATTGGAATGAAGTTATTTTAATTGCTAAGATTAAGTAACTTGAAAGGATAAAAATGAATATTGTTTTAATTGCCAATATATTAACATTAGTTGCACAAGGTTTTTCTCTAGCTGCTTCAACAAGAAAGAAGAAAGAGGAAATATTGATTTTTCAATCAATCTTTTTGGCAATCGTTTCTACATCAAGTTGTCTATTAGGTGGATATAGTGCCATTGTTCCTAATACTATTGGTATCATAAGAAATATCCTTACAATTAAGAAGATTAATAGTAATAAAATTAACTATTTATTAATTGCTTGTTTAATAATATTTGGAATTATCTTTAATAATAATGGTATCTTAGGATACTTGATAATTGTGGCTAATTTAATTCAATCAACTGCCATTCTAAATAAAAACTCCTCAGCTAAAGATGTACAGATAGCTTGTTGTATCTCTTCATTATGTTGGACAGTCTTTAATGTTTCTATTAAGAGTTATGTTGGGGCAATATTTAATATTATTAATGCTGCTTCATACTTATTTAATGCTTTATCTAAAAGAAAAGAATAGGTATTATTTGGAATAAAATAAATTGATATTGTTCTAAAGAACTTATAAATGATATGAATTATAAATATAAATCAAACCACTCTAATATATCTTGATAAGCTCGTTTAACTAGATTAGCTGGTCCATATGATAATAAACTAGACTTACTATTTAATATTGACTTTTCCAATATTTAACCATTACTCTAAAAAGATTTTAAATGTTTGATAAAGAAATTAGAATTAATAAATATAAATTAAATTGATCAAAAATTAAATACATGACATATAATATATGTGAAACAAAATCATTGAATTTGTTTCACATGGAGGTTTTATGAACATTTCCACATTAATTCAAGAAAAATCTCAAATAACTAAAAGATTAAATAATTTATTATATGGTTCTGTAGAAATAAGAGAAGCAAAAAACAAGAAATACATTTATGTTCATTATCGTGATGAAGGTATTTTATGTAGTAAATATGCTGGGGAATATTCGAACGAACTCTACAATCTAATAATAGAAAATACCGCTCTAGCAAAAGAACTTAAGAAACGTTTAAAACAGATTAATAAGGAACTAAAGGCTCTTAATTATGTTGAAAAGGAATTAAGTCCTGATGTAGAGTTAAATATTGATTTTGCGAGAAAGAATCTTGTTGATTCAATATATAAACAGGCAGTATTAGAAGGGGTTGCGGCAACATATTCTGATATAGAAGATATTATTAATGGTGGTAAAGTTAAGAATATGACACCAAGTGATGTTGAAAAGGTAATTAATTTAAAGCATGCTTGGGAATTTATAATGAATAAAGATGTTGTATGTTATCCTTCAAATTATGCAATTTTATGTCAAATAAATGAATTAGTCGAAGAAGGTTTTTCTTATACAGCAGGAAAGATTAGAAGTGTTCCTGTTAAGATTGGTGGTACTGATTATATTCCACCAATCCCATTTGAAGATCAGGTTAAACAAGAACTTCAAGATATCTTAAATCAAACAAGTATCATAGATAGAGCTATAGATTCTTTACTATATATAATGAGAAAACAAATATTCCTTGATGGAAATAAGAGAACTGCTGTTATATTTGCCAATCATATATTAATTAAGAATGGTAAAGGTTTAATTGTTATACCAGCAGAAAAGGTAGATGAATATAAAAAATTATTAGTTAATTATTATGAAACAAATGATAATACTAATATTAAGAAATTCATTGTAGATTGTTGTTTATTAAAGATATAAATATCTTGCATATAGTGAAACTTTCATAAAACTTTACAAATAAAATACATAAGATGTGTAATAGATTTTACATGCTTTTCTTAATATGTAATTAGATGAAAAAGGAAGAATAAAGAATGAACAATCAAAATAAATCTGATAAAAATGGATTAGCTTATGGTATAACAATTGGAACACTTATTGGTGTTGCTTTAGGATGTTGGCTTGATAATCTTGCAACATGGATGAGCGTTGGACTTTGTATTGGTGCAGCAGTAGGAGCGGCCATTGATAATAGAAATAACAAATAGTTTGCACAAAAGTTGGTAATAAAATAGCACAAATCTTGGGAGTAAAATAGCACAAAAGTTGGTAATAAAATAGCACAAATCTTGGGAATTTGTGTATAATTAAGGCATGAATAAGTATAAAAATAGAATTGCTGATAGGATATTAAGCCAAAGGATGAGAGCTTTTGGTGGAGTATTAATTGAAGGTGTAAAAGGATGCGGTAAAACCACAACTGCTAAAAGGTGCGCAAAATCAGTTATTGAATTCCAAAACGAGGATGAAAGAGATAATTTACTGTTAATCGCAAATAATCATCCATCCGATTTATTAAAGGGTGAGAAGCCTATTTTGTTTGATGAATGGCAAGATGCACCTAAAATATGGGGTTCTATTAGAAAATCAATAGATGATGAACAATTGATAGGGGCATATTTATTAACCGGTTCATCTTCAAATAAAGTTAAAACACCACATACAGGTACATTAAGAATTTCAAGAATGAAAATGTATCCAATGAGTTTATATGAAAGCGGTGATTCTAGCGGTGAAGTATCGTTAATTGATTTATTTAATAAGAAAGGAAACTTTCAAACATGTCATTCAAATTTAAATATTGATGATATTAAATATTTAATTTGTAGAGGTGGATGGCCAAGTACTTTTAATATAGAAAATAAAGAAGACAAATTATTAATCGCAAAATCGTTATTTAAACAAACATGTGAAGTTGATATTAATAACATATCTGATAAAAAAAGAAATAGTAAAACTACAGAGAAGATATTAAGAAGTTATTCAAGAAATTTATGCACATTAGCTAACGATAAAACAATATATGAAGATTGTGGAATAGCGAGCAAGACTCTAAATGAATATTTAGTAGATTTAGAAAAGTTAAATATAGTATGTGATATTGATGCATGGTGTCCAGCCATAAGATCTAGAGATGCGATAAGAGCTTCAAATAAAAGAAATCTAGTAGATCCATCAATTGCAACATCTGCATTAGGTCTAACTCCAGAATATTTTTCTAAAGATTATCAAACATTAGGTTTCTTATTTGAATCATTATGTATTAGAGATTTAAAAATCTATTCATCTGCCTATGATGGTGATGTGTCATATTACCACGATAGATATGGATTGGAAGCAGATGCAGTTCTGCATTTAAATGATGGTAGATTTGCCTTAATAGAAATTAAACTTGGACAAAGCCAAGTTGATGAAGGTGCTAAACATTTAATTGAAATAGAAAAGTTAATTGAAGAACATAACAAAAAAGAAAAACAAAATAGATTAAGAACACCAGATTTAAAAATAGTAATTACCGCAACAGAATATGGATATATTAGAGATGATGGTGTTTATGTAATACCAATAACTTGTTTAAAAGATTAAAATTCCATGTATATTCTACTAACAGGGGATGTGTAGATTATCTTACCTAAAGTAATATTTTAGTGTAAGAAGGAGAGAAGAAATGAATCAAATAACAATTGGAAAATATATTAGTCAAAAAAGACGTGAATTAAACTTAACTCAAGAAGAGTTAGCAGAGAAATTAGGAGTATCTAATAAAACAATCTCTAAATGGGAGAATGGTAAATGTATGCCTGATTACAGCATCATTCAAAACTTGTGTGATGCTTTACATACTACATTGGCCGAGTTAATGGATGGTGAGGATGCTGATAGTAGTGTTAGAGTTTATGATGATAATCAAATATTAGATTTACTTCGTAGAACACAAGAATTAGAGAAACAAAGAAGAGTACAATCAGGTTTTATATTAATAATACTAGGTATTGCATCTAATGCTATGGCTTCAACTATTGGTGGTTCTAATGTAAAGGATTTTCTATCTGGTTTATTATTGGGATTATCAATTATTGAGATGATTGCGGGAATGGTAGTTGCTTTAAAAAATCAAAATAAATGAGAAATATAGCGCTTACAATTAAAAAAGTCAATCTTTTTGTTTGAATTAAAATTTATATCGATATAACTATGTTAGAATAAACTCGTTGATAATCAACAAAAGGGAGAACAAAATGAAAAAATTATTAGTTGTTTTATTAAGCGTGCTAATGATTGCTAGTTTGACTGCCTGTGGTAAAGAAGAAGAAACAGTTGATTCTAATGTTATCGACACATTAACTGTATCTTTCGTTCCTTCTAAGGATGCTGATGTTATCCTAGAAGCTGCAAATGGCGAAACTGACACTCAAAAAGCTAATGGTTGGAGAGGCCTAGGCCAAATCATCATCGACTCTTTAGCTGAAAAAGGATTCACAGTAAACAATGTTGAAATCGGTGTAGGTACTGATTACGCTGCAACTGGTGAAGGTATGATCTCTGGTACTATTGATATCGGTCTAATTCCTGCATCAACTTACGTTCTATATCAACCTGATGGCGTTAACCTTCTAGTAGAAGCTTTACGTTGGGGTGTTGCTGGTGAAGATGCTTCTGTTGCTTTAGATCCTAAAGATGGTATTGCTCCTTGGAATGGCTCTATTACTCAAGACGCTACTACTAAAGCTACTGGTTATGCTTCATTAATTTATGTAAATATTGCTACTGAAAAAGGTCAAGATTTATACAACAAGGCAGTTGAAGGAACTCTTACTTGGGAAGATGTAGATTCTGCTACTTGGTATGTATGTTCATCAACTTCTTCAGCAGGTTATGTTTATCCATCTCTATGGTTAAATAACAACTTCGGTGAAGGTGCTGGTAATGAAAAGAAGACAGTTGCTTCTTTAACAAATGTAATTCCTGATGGTTCATATGCAAATATGATGGAATCATTATTAACTGGTGGTTGTGATGTTACTGTTGGTTATGCTGATGTTCGTAAAGACGCTGCTTCTACAGAAGCATTCAATGCTGCTTATCCAGAATTAGCTGCTGAAGGCAAGACAGTTTGGGATATCGTTAAGGTTATCGCTGTTTCAGATATGATCATGAATGATACAGTATCTGTAGCTGATGAATCAGTTGATCCAAAGATGACTCCAGAACTAGTTACAGCTTTACAAGAAACATTCATCGCTTTAGGTGAAACTGAAGAAGGTCAAGCTGCTGTTGCACCATATAGCCACAAAGGTTATACTCTAGGTCAAGATTCTGACTACGATGCAACTCGTGCTGCAAACCAATTATTCAAATAAAAAACTCAAATAAAGGGCGCATTTAAGTGCGCCCTTTTCTTTGCTTTAAGGAGATAAACATGATTAGTTTTGAACATGTAGATAAGGTTTATGGTAATGGTACAAAGGCTCTAGATGATGTAAATCTACAAATCGAACAAGGAGAATTTGTGGCAATTATTGGTTTATCTGGCGCAGGTAAATCTACTTTAATTAGAACCGTAAACAAGATGATTGACATCACAAGTGGTAAGTTAACAGTAAATGGTATTGATGTATCATCCTTAAAAGGAAAAGCATTAAGAAAATTTAGAAGAAAGATTGGTATGGTATTCCAATCATTTAACCTTGTAAGTAGAACAACAGTTATTAATAATGTTCTATCTGCTAGAGTTGCGGATATGAACTTATTTAGAACTATTTTTGGTTTGTTTTCAAAACAAGATAAGGTTCAAGCATTAGAAGCTTTAGATAAGGTTGGTATCTTAGATAAAGCATATGTAAGAGCAGATCAATTATCTGGTGGACAACAACAAAGAGTTGCCTTAGCTAGAACATTAGCACAAAACCCAGAAATTATCTTAGCTGATGAACCTGTAGCTTCTCTAGATCCTGTTATGGCTGATGTTGTAATGGAAGACTTTAAGAGAATCAATAAGAATATGAATATTACGATTGTAATCAACATTCACCATGTTGATTTAGCGTTACAATATGCCGATCGAATTGTAGGTATTAGAGCTGGTAAGATAGTTTATGATGGACCTACAAGTAAGATTGATAAAGAAACATTAAGATATATCTATGGTCGTGATTTGACTGATGATGACATGATGAAGGAGAAAGCAGATGCTAAATGATATTCTGCATATCTTTTATCCAAGAAAATATACTCTATCTAATGGCAAAGAAGTAAAAGAAAAGTTTAATGTTACTCCTTATGTCTTTATTATTGTAGTTATATTTTGTATTATCTGTGGCAAAGCAACAAGCTTTGACCTAGGACGTTTAATAGAAAGAAGAAGCCATTTCTGGTCATTAGTAGATGAAATGTTCCCACCTGCGTGGAGTTACATGTCAGAACTAATTTCACCAATGGTAGATACTATTGTTATGTCAATACTAGGAACTGCCTTAGGTTGTTTAATAGCACTTCCGGTATCTTTCTATTTATCCGCAAACTTTAAATTAAATAGAGCTTATTTAGTAACTCATAGAGCAGTATTAAGTATCTTTAGAACTTTACCTACTATGGTATACGCTCAACTATTATCTATTGTTGTAGGTACTGGTACGGTTGCTGGTACAACATCAATTATGATATTTACTTATACTGTTGCCGTTAAGATGCTATATGAACAAATAGAAACTGTTGATATGGGACCATATGAAGCCTTGGAATCAACTGGTGCTTCTAGAACTAAATGTATGGCAAAAGCAGTATATCCTCAAATTAGAGGTTACTTCTGGTCAACAGTTCTATATTGTTTTGAAATGAATGTTAGATCAGCTGCCATCTTAGGATATGTTGGTGCTGGTGGTATTGGTGTATTAATTAACCAAGAATTGAAGTGGCGTAATTACGCTAATACTGGATTAATGGTATTAATTCTAGTTATTACTGTTGTAATTATTGAAACTATTTCCCGTGAAATAAGAAAGAAGTTAACAGCCAATGACAAATAAATTAAGTATAGATGAACAATTAAAGAAATATCCTCATGTATGGCCTAAATTTGCCATTATTATAGTATGTGCCATAGTATTCTATATCCTATGTACTATAACTCTAAACTTCAAAGGTATAAATGAAAAAGGTCTATTAATTGCCGTATCTGCCCTAAAAGGATTAGTACATCCAAATGTAACTTACATGACAAACCTAACTGAAAGTGGCTTGTTATATATGTTATTTGAAACATTGGCAATAGCATTCTTAGGAACAATGATAGGTGTAGTTATTTCAATTCCACTTGCTTTCATTGCTTCAAGAAATATTTGTCCTAAATGGATTAATCTAACAGTATTAACAATCATTTCTATTATCCGTGCCTTCCCATCATTTATGTTAGGTATTATGTTTGTTAAAACGGTAGGGCCAGGACCATTTGCTGGTGTATTATCAATGGCAATAGGTTCTATTGGTATGCTAGCAAAATTAATCATTGAAGCCATTGAAGATTTAAATCCAGGCATCAGTGAAGCATTAGATGCAGCAGGTTGTTCAACATTTGAAAAGATTAGATATGGAATCATTCCACAATTAAGTTCTAATATGGTATCTATCATTCTTTACCGTTTAGATATCAATGTTAAGAATGCATCTATCCTAGGTGTTGTACAAGCCGGTGGTATTGGTGCCCAACTAATGTTTGCCATTTCCGCAAGAAGATGGTCAGACTGTGGTGCAATGCTTATAGGTATTATTGCCTTAGTATTAATAATCGAAGTTATCTCAACTAAGATTAGAACAAAACTTACAATTAAAGATTAATGAGCCTGACAGATGTCAGGCTTTATTATGGTAAAATTCAAATTATGAACATTAAATTTCTTATTAGTAGTGATATCCATGGTTATCTATTTGATCATTTATATTCTGATAATAAACCCTTAGATAAGGGTCTATTAAAGATTGCTTCTTATTTTAAAGCAAATAAGGACGATAATACGATTGTTATAGATAATGGCGATACCATCGAGGGTAGTCCAATCTTAAAGTATTTCATGGCTAATGAAAAGGGTGATAACCTTATGAAAGTAGCCTTAGATTATACTTATGATTATGTAAATATTGGTAATCATGATTTTAATTATGGTAGTGAATATTTAAATGATTATTTAAATAGTTTAAAAGTTAAATGTATCTGTGGTAATGTCTTTTATAAAAATAAAAGATTAGGTGAAGAATATATTATTAAAAATATTGGTGGTAAAAAGATTGCTTTAATAGGTTGTACTACTAGTTTTATTAATGTATTAGAGAAGAAAGAGAATCTAAAAGATATTGAAATAATTGATGAATATGAGTTTGTTAAAAAGACTATAGAAAAGGTAAAAGACGTCGATTTAAAGGTTGTTATATATCATGGTGGCTTAAATACCAATGCTGATAATGAATATATTGGTGGCACAAAAGAGAATCAAGGATATGAGATGTGTAGAGATTTAGATATCGATATCTTAATATCAGGTCATCAACATCGTTCAATCAGTTATAAATGTTTTAATACTTATGTATCACAATGTAAGTCTAATGGTGATGAGTTTGTGGAAATCAATTATGATTTTGATTCTAAGGATTGTGATATTAAATTATTAAAACCCAAGAATGATATTGATTCTGAGTTATTAAAATATTATTTACCATATGAAGAAAAGACCCAATTATGGATTGATGAAGTTATTGGTTCAACCGACTATGATTTAACAATTAAGAATGAATTTAATGCTAGATTAAATAAAGCACCAATTGTATCTTTTATCAATCAAATTCAAAAAGAATATACTGGTGCTGATTTATCAGCATGTTCTATAGCTGATGGTGCTACAGGTTTTAAGAAGAATATAACATTAAGAGATTTATTATTAACATATGTTTATCCTAATAATTTACTTAAAGTTAAGATTGATGGTAAAACATTAAAGAAATATTTAGAAAAGTGTGCGGAATATTTTGATATTGAAAATGATGAAATTGTTGTGGCTGAAGATTATCTAAAACCAATACCCAAAGGTTTTAATTATGATATGGTCGATGGTATTGATTATACAATTGATGTTTCTAAAAATAGGGGTAGTAGAATTGTTGATTTAAAGTATCAAGGTAAGGATGTAAAGGATGATGATATCTTTACTTTGGCTATTAATAATTTTAGAAAAAGTGGTGCTTTTGGTTTTGATATGATGAAGGATTTAGAGGTTTTAAGTACTTCTAATGAGGAGATTGTTGATATTATTTATAACTATCTAACAAAGCATAAAAACATAGTTATTAATCATAAAAATAATATAAAAGTTGTTAAATAAGAAGAAATTTTAACTTGTAAGCCTTTACATTTAAAAAAGTACTTGCATTTTTGATTTTTTGTCATTAAAATTTGAACTATCAAATCTGTGATCAAGAGAGTAGTTATATTTGATTATTAGCGAGTTGGAGTAGAGTGCAAGTCCAATTGATTGAATATAATGAACCGCACTTGTGAGATGCCTAGATGAATGTAGTAGTTTAGGACGTTAGTCTTGCGTTAAAAGATAGAGGTGGTAAGAGGTTTATTTCTTACAATCGGAGTGGTACCGCGCGATTACAGCGTCTCCGTTATTAGGGAGGCGCTTTTATTTTAGCCTCCAGAAAGAGGAAAAGGTATGAAAAAGATTATTGTGGTATTACTTGCGCTATTATGCTTATGCGCATGCTCATCTGCTGAACAAGCTGATGATTCATCAAACACTGATGATGTAAAAGTTTTGACTATGGCAACAGAAGCAACGTTTGAACCATATGAGTATTATGATGGTGAAGAAATTGTTGGTATTGATGTTGAAATAGCTGAAAAGATTTGTGAAAAATTAGGTTATGAATTAGAAGTAGTAGATACAAGTTTTACAAGTCTAATTAGTGGTGTTCAAGAGCATAAATATGACTTCTCTATGGCTGGTATGACAGTTAATGAAGAAAGATTAGAAAAGATTAACTTTACAAACTCTTATGCTACTGGTATTCAAGTTGTTATTGTTAATTCTGATAGCGAAATTAAGAGTGTTGATGATTTATATGACAGTTCTTATTTAATCGGTGTACAATCTGGTACAACTGGTGAATTATATTCTTTAGATGATTTTGGTGAAGATAATGTTAAATCATTTGATAAGACTACTGATGCTGCAACAGCTTTAGTAAATAAACAAATCGATTGCATCATTCTAGATAATGAACCTGCAAAGGCAATCGTTGAAAAGAATGAAGGTTTAATGATTCTTGATACAGAATATTCTGTAGAAGATTATGCTATCGCTATTGCTAAGGATAATGATGAATTATTAAATGAATTCAATACAGCATTAGAAGAATTAACTAATGATGGTACAATTCAAACAATTATTGATAAATATATTGGTGAATAGTGGTGTTTAGCGAATTCAAAAAAGATTTTATAACTTGTTTCATTGAAAAAGATAGATATAAGTTTATTCTTAATGGATTATTAAATACTATCAAATTAGCCGTAGTTGCTTTAGTTCTAGGAATAGTTATTGGAACAATTATAGCTTTAATTAGAACAGGTCATGATAAGAACATTGAAGAAATGGATAAGGGAATTAAAAAGACCTTATTAAAGATTGGAAATGGTATTTGTAAGTTATATGTAACTGTCATTAGAGGAACACCTGTAATGATACAAATAATGATTATGTTCTTTGTCATCTTCTCTAGTGCTAGAGATGGTATGCCTGTAGCAATGTTAACATTTGGTATTAATTCAGGTGCCTATGTAGCAGAAATAATTAGAGCTGGCATAATGTCAATTGATGTTGGTCAATTTGAAGCAGGAAGATCACTTGGTTTAAATTATTATAAGACAATGAGATATATTGTAATTCCTCAAGCTATTAAAAACGTTTTACCTGCTCTTGCCAATGAATTCATTGCCTTATTAAAAGAAACATCAGTTGCATGTTATGTTGCCGTTAATGATTTAACTAAGGGTGGAGAAATAATTCGTTCTGTTACTTATATTCAAGCCTTACCATTATTAGCTGTTGCCTTATTATACTTATTGATGGTTGTTATCTTAAGTAAGTTAGTTTCCTTACTAGAAAGGAGTCTAGCTCAAAGTGAAAGATAAAATTATAGAAGTTAAGAATCTATCAGTTCAATTTGAAAAGATTAAAAAGATAGTAGCAGTTAATGATGTTTCTATGGAAGTATATGAAAATGAGGTACTTTCAATAATAGGACCTTCAGGCGGTGGTAAGTCTACTTTACTTAGAACTTTAAATTTACTACAAAAACCAAGTAAGGGTGATATATATTACAAAGGTAAGAATGTTAAAGAATTAAATATTGATGAATATCGTCAAAAGATTGGTATGGTATTTCAACATTTCAATCTATTCAATAACATGACAGTCATAGAAAATATGATACTAGCACCTTGTAAGGTATTAAAGGTATCAAAGCAAGAAGCAACTAATAAGGCTCTTGGATTATTAGATAGATTTAATCTAAAAGAATTTAAAGATGCATATCCATCAACCTTATCTGGTGGTCAAAAACAAAGAGTAGCAATTCTAAGAACTTTGATGAATGACCCTGAACTTATCTTATTTGATGAACCTACTAGTGCTCTAGATCCTGAGATGGTAGTAGAAGTATTGAATATGATGAAAGAGTTAAAGGATACGGGTCTAAGTATGGTTATTGTATCTCATGAAACAAACTTTGTTAGACAAGTATCTGATCGTATTATCTTTATTGATGATGGATCAATTATTGAAACAGGAACAAGTAAACAAATCTTTGAGAATCCCCAAAACGATAGAACTAAAGACTTTGTTAAGAAAGTATTAGATGGTATAAATTAGCGGTACTTAATGTATCGCTTTTATTATGAAAAAAATAAAATAGTATAATGAAGGTTGGGAGGTTAAAAAAATGAATTTAATTATTGATTTATTAGTTGCAGCATTAGTTGGCTATTTAGCTGGTAATTTTATGGGATTAAAATCAGCTTGGTATATTAATGTAGTATTAGGATTAGTAGGTGGTTTTGTTGGATCACTAGTATTTGGTTTAATTGGTATTAGTTCTTCAAATATCATCGGTAGTCTTATTATTTCTGTAGTTGGCGCATGCCTAGTTATATTCTTGTATAAAAAATTAAAGTAAGGAGAAAAAAGATGAGTTCTTATAAAGATTTACGTATTGTCGATAACTTTTATCAAACATCAGCATTCTTTCCAATGCCAACCGTCATTATTACAACAGTTAATCCTGATGGTTCATTAAATGCTGGTTCATATTCATTATGTTTCCCATATTACATTGCGGGAAAAGATAGATATGCAATGATTCTAGAATGTAGAAACAATTCTAATACTTGTCCAAATATCATGAGAACAAAGCACTGTGCTTTAAACTTCATTAATGATGATAAAGCATTATTTACTGAAGCAGTAAGACTTGGTTATCCTGGACCAAGTAGTGAAAAGATGAAGGACTTTAAGTTAGAAACAGAAGATGGTTTGGCAGATCCTAGTGATCCAACTAGACCAAAGGTATTAAAGGATTGTTTCCAAGTATTTGAATGTACATGGGATGATCAACTTGAAGATGCTTATAAGTATAATCCAGATGATATTGATGATGGACATCCAGGTCCATATAATAACTTCAATGGTATTACATCTAAATATGGTGCTCACTTCATTCTTAAGATAGATAAGATATTAATGAAACCACAATATTATGATGCAATTGTTGATGGTGTTAAGAAGACTAGTTTCCCTAATGTTCCAGTAGATTATGGATATAGAGATTCAACTAACTTCTGGTATACTCAATTCCCAAGATTTAAAAAACCAATCGCAGAACCAATTCCTGCCGCAAAAGAAGGTGACTTAAAGTCAATCAGATATGCTGCAGATAGAATTGACCCAGATATCCATTTCACTGATGATGCTTTAAA
Organism: Tannerellaceae bacterium; assembly: GCA_963605145.1. Lineage (GTDB taxonomy): Bacteria > Bacillota_I > Bacilli_A > Erysipelotrichales > Erysipelotrichaceae > Colivicinus. Next base: position 468 of record CAVCTP010000018.1, on the reverse strand, counting down.
GAACTTCACAAAAGTTCCTAGACCATTCTTAAAGACAGTATTAAATGGTTGTGTTACTTGGGCTAAAGAAAATGGTGTTACCGAGATAACTGATAAAGAAGTTAAGATTATCAACGATAAGCGTAACGCTGAAAAACAAGCAAGAAAGTAAGAAGAGTTCATTGCAACTCTTTTTATTATGCAAAGTTTAAGACGATAAAGTTTGACTAATTATTATGTTAAAAATAATATTTAAGTATCATTTATTGCAAGAGGTGAATTACTATGTTGACTGTTAACTATACCAATTTAAAAGAATACATGAAATCTTATATGGATAAGGTGACTGATGATAATGAAACAGTGGTTGTAACAAGAAAGAATAACAAAAATGTAGTCATAATTTCCGAAGAATCTTATAACAACCTTTTAGAAAATATTTATATAACAAGTAGTAAAGAAAACTATGATTGGTTAATGGAATCTAAA
>CAVCTP010000017.1:0-15940 GCA_963605145.1 Tannerellaceae bacterium | reverse complement strand
CTCTACCATATTCAAGGGCAAAAATCAATATTCTCTTTGGGGGAGAATGTATTTTGTTAAAAAATTTTTTTGCTTAATTATTTAAGATTTCTTTTCAAAGATATAGTCGAAATAAAGCATTATGTAATCATTAATATAAGTAAAATCAAATGGCTTTTCATTATTTTCAACCATCTTTATTAACTTATCCTTTGCCTTTATACATACATCCTTTAATTCATTTGAATAGTTCATAATATTTGAATGATATTCAAATTCATTTTCATCTAATACCGCATATGATTGATCTGGAAAAACTTTAAGATCTAGATCATAATCAATATTCTTAATTGCTTCACCATCATAAATAGATGGCGAAGCAATATTACAATAATAATAAATTCCAGCTTTTCTAACCATGGAAATAATATTAAACCAATCATTCTTATAATAGAAACAAATAGCTGGTTCTTTTGTTAGCCACCTACGACCATCTGCTTCTACTACCCAAGTATGATCTGTTACTACAACATAGAAATCTTTTTGTATATCGATAATTAGTCCTTTAGACCAAGTACGATGTAAGGTACCATTATGTTTAAATGATTGTACAAATACACTATCACCAATTTTTAAATCGTCCATAAATAGCATTATAGCATATACTTCTTAAGGCTCTTAATAAGTAATGGAATAAGAACAAGAAGCATAACTAGAGTTGCTAGAGAATATGGAACATTATAAGTTATAGAAGCAAGCCATGCTGCAGCTGAATTACTTGCAGCATCTCCTGGCCAATATAGAGCACCAGACAATACTAAGAAGAATGTTCTAATAACCATCATCAATAATATTCCTAGTTCAATTTCCCAAATGTTTTTCTTTTTATAAAGAATAGAACTGATACCAATAATGCCACTTGGTAAAACATAATCAACGATATATTGCATTATATTAATATAGTATGGATTTAAACCTAGAATACTAGAGACTAGCCACCATAATAGTCCACAGACAATTCCATCAACTACTCCTAAATGGAATGAACAGATTACTACAGGAATTAAAGCAATGTTGATAGAACCGCCACTTGGCATATTTAAGAATGGAATAAATGACTTAATGTAATCCAATACAATAGCCAAGGCGCAATAAATAGAAATAAGTACTAATTTTTTGTTTTTATTCATAAAAAAACACCTCCATTAAAAGGTGCCTTCCCTACGCTAGCATTACCTAGATCAGGTTACGGGTATAATCTCAGCCTATTGGCACCCCACGCATAAATATTAATACAATTGATTCATAATTTCCATAGCATCATCTAAATGATATCTTTGTTTATAATATGAATCTGCCATAGCATTGGCTAAGAATAAAGCATAAGAACGATTATTAGCCTTATATAAAACTATTACACTTTGACCTGACTCATCAGTATAGCCAGTTTTACCACCTAATACCTTTATACCATCAACATTAATAAGCTGTAATGCTGATCTAAATAAAATATGGTCCTCTGAAAGATAGTTAACTGTTTCTAATATTTCTCTACCAGATTCAAAACTTAAAACATCTAATAATATCTTTAATAAATCATTTAAAGTTGTATAGTGATTATCATCATGTAAACCTGTTGAATTCACAAAATTTGTATCATTACAATTTAACTTTTTTAATTGTAATTTCATTTGTTCCATTAAGTTTAAATTGTTTTCAATAAAATAATTTTCTAAAGCAATAGCTGCATCAGCACCTGATGGTAGCATCAATCCATATAATAAGTCATATAAAGTATATTCATAATCCGCTTGTAAAGATGCTAAGGATGCATCTTGATTAATTAAATCAATAATCTGTTCATTACTTATTGATGAGGTAACTGACAAATCATCAAAGGTATTTAATACGGTATCTAAGGTCATTAATTTAGTTAAAGATGCTGGATATATTCTTAAATCATTATCTTTGCAATATTCCACTTTAAATTCTGATAAATTAACTAACATATATTCATTTGATCTAATATCAAAATCAAAAGTTCTAGCACTAGAATAATCTATTTCATGAATATCATCATAATTATGATTAAATGTTTTAGCCTCACAAGAACATAATAATAAACATATCAATAAAACTAATATCTTTTTCATATAACTATTGTCTTATAAAAATCATATGATTTTAACTTTAAAAAGGCATTTTCTAAATAGAAATTAACAATCAAATAAAAATCATTGATGTTATATATAAATTTATTTAAAACATCATAATCCTTAAATTCACCTTTAATTATTAATCTAAACTTCTTAAGCATCTCTACCGGCAAAGTAGTCTCGCCATTTAAATGATTAAGACATAAAAACCCACCCTGTTTATTAGAGATAGCTACTACTTGTTGTTTGCCACATATAACGCAACTATCAACAACAGGTGTAATACCAAACTTTTTAATTAAATAAGAAAAATACATTGAACCTAATAAATACTCATTATCCTTATTAATATTCTTAAAAACAAAATTTAATTCATCATAAGTATCAATATCTTTATTTTTTAAAGTTACTTCAATCAAGATATTTTTAAATGACATCATTTCAATATCATTATCTTCAAAATAATTATTTAATAATTTAGAACCATGAATACTATATATTGTTTTACCATCTTTATAATCAATGATAAATTCATATTCACACATTGGTAAAAAATGATTTTTACTATCTAATTTCTTTGCTGCCTTAGCAACTAAAGATAAGATACCATATTCTTTAGTTAAAACTTGTAATAAAGAATCTGCTTCCTTGTAATCAGATTGAGATAAGACAAAAGCCTTAATCTTATCATTCATCCTTATCTCCAAAGAAGTAACCTAATTCAAATAATTGTTTTTGACTATTTTGCCAATCTTCTTGTACCTTAACAAATAAAGAAAGATATATTTTCTTATTATCAAATAGTTTTGAAATATCTACACTAGATTGACTATTTATTTTTTTAAGCATATTGCCAGATTTACCTATAATAATTCCCTTATGAGAATTTTTATTACATACAATTGTGGCGTCAATATATACTTTAGAAGTATTTTCTTTAATTGAATCAATCTTAACTGCTGTTAAGTGAGGAATCTCTTCATCAATATTTAATATCATCTTTTCTCTAATGATTTCACTTATTCTAAAATCAATATTCATATCGGTATCCATACCACTTGGATAATATTGAATATCATCATGAAGATATTTCTTTGATGTTATTAATAATTCATTTAAATTATCTTTATTTAAAGCACTTATTGGAACTATTTCTGCGAAATCATAATTGTCATTCGCATAAGCGAGTCTTGATATTAAACGATCTTTATTAATTTCATCTATCTTATTAACAAGTAAAAATATTGGTGTATCTAATTTAAATAACTTATCTAATATTTTCTTATCTTCATCTTGTAAGCCAATATTGCCATCAATGATGTAATAAATAATATCAGCACCCTCAGTTTGAGATAATGCTTCTTTATTCATATAAATGCCTAAAGCAGTTTTTGCTTCATGAATTCCTGGGGTGTCAACAAAAACTATCTGATATTCATCATCATTTAAGATACCTAAAATCGCATTTCTAGTAGTTTGAGCTTTAGCAGTTGTGATTGCTAGTTTATCATTTAATAAACTATTTAATAATGTAGACTTACCTGCATTGGGTCTACCAATAATTGATATAAAACCTGATTTCATTCTTCACCTAAGACATCTACAATTGAGAAAGAATCTGGAAGCATTTCTACAGTATTTGTAACTCTAGTTTCTTTACCATTAGAAAGAATGATTGGGGTATCAGGATTTAATAATTCTGATAATACTTGTCGACAAATGCCACAAGATGTTCCTAGTCTTTCTCCATCACTAACAATGGCAATAGCTTCGATATCATTTTTACGATAGCCATTAGAATATGCTGCAAATACCGCACTTCTTTCACCACAGTTTGTTGCACCATATGAGGCATTTTCAATATTTGCGCCATAGAAGGTCTTACCATCTTTACATAACACACAAGCACCAACATGATATTTAGAATATGGTGCATAAGCATTCTTCATGGCTTTAAAAGCTTCATTAACTAATTGTTCTTGATTCATAGAATCCTCCTTATAACTACAATGATACATATCACAAGTGAACCGATTGCACTTATTAAAACAGCTCCACTTGATAAATCTTTTATTACTCTTATTTTCTCATCTTTTTCTATATTTAGATAATTTCCTATTCTTTCAATTGTTGTATTTATAACCTCACAAGTTATAACTAAAGTAATGCATATAATGAATGCTAACCACTCATAATAATCTAATTTAATAATTAATCCACCAATAATAGCACATATTCCAAGTATTACTTGAATTAATACAGCTTTATGATTTAAAGCAATTTTTAGACCATTAAAAGCATCAGAAAACTTTTTCATTTAAGGTCTTCCACTATCTTTTTTTGAATAGAGAACATCTTCTTTTCATCTTCTTCATTCATATGATCATATCCTAATAGATGTAATAATCCATGAACAAATAAGAATACAAATTCTCTTTTAACGCTATGGCCATATTCCTTAGCTTGTGATAATACTCTATCCCTATTAATAAAAATATCACCTAATTCAATCTCATCTTCATATTGTTCTTGTTCGCCATCATCAAGTAAAGCAAAAGAAATAACATCCGTAACCCTATCAATATTACGATAATCCCTATTAATTCTTCTAATTGTTATAGGACCACAGATAATTAGCGATAAGACGTATTTATCTTCGATTTGAAGAAGATTTAAGGTCTTCTCGTAATAATGTTCTAGTAAAGGATAATAGTCCTTAAAATCGTTATATTTAGTTTTATTAATAATGTTTAACATAGTTTAATTATAAACCCCTAATATTTATCACAAATAGAAATAAAGTATTCTAATAATTTAGAGCCGTCTACTTCTTCTTCGTTTTTCCTTAAATCAAAGCACATTCTTTCAGGATGAAATTGTACACAATAGATTGGTAAACTATTATGATGCATTGCTTCAATAATACCTTCATTTGAATAAGCATCAACAACAAAATTATCTGCCAATTTCTTAACTGCTTGATGATGTGAGGAATTAACTATAAAGTCATTACCATATATATCACTCAAAAAATTATTATCTAAAGCTTTTATCTTGTGATATACCTCACCTTTATTAAATGCATGATTTATCTTACATTCAATATCTTGAATTAAAGAACCGCCAAAATAAACATTAATAAGTTGATGACCCCTGCAAATTCCTAAGATTGGTTTATTTGCCTTAACAAATTTATCTAAAACTTTTAATTGATATTCATCCATTTCATCATTGATACCTAAAGAACCATTTAACTCTTCACCATATCTAGAAGGATTAACATCACATCCGCCTGGCATAACTAAACCACTATATTCATTAATATCAACGTCTATATCAACAATAGTTAAAGGATTGTTTAATAATTCAAAAGCATGAATATAGTTATCAATCTTTTCGTTTTTACCCGCAATAGCTATCTTTTTCATAGTATCTTTAAAACCATCTTATCACATTCTTGAAATATCTATTTTTTAATGTTATATTAAATTAGCAGTCTATAAAGTAGAGTGCTAATTACATGCTAGAAGGAGGAAATATGGCTATAAAACAATTTAAAACAGAATCAAAAAGACTATTAGATATGATGGCAAATTCCATCTATACTAATACCGATATATTTTTAAGAGAGTTGATATCTAATGCTTCTGATGCCTTAGATAAAAGACATATCTTATCTTTAACCGATACTAGTATCACTAGTGAAAACCCTAAAATATTAGTGGAAGTAGATAAAAAGAATAAGACCATCACTATATCTGATAATGGTCTAGGTATGAACAAGCAAGAACTAGAGGAAAATCTTGGTACTATTGCCAAATCTGGTTCTTATGATTTCAAGAAGGAATTAGATAAGAAACAAGAAACTGATATTATAGGTCAATTTGGTGTTGGTTTCTATTCCGCATTTATGGTTGCGGATAATGTTGAAGTAATATCTAAGAAAGTTAATGAAGAAAAAGCTTATAAGTGGACATCTGATATGGATGGCTATGAGATTAAGGATGCTAGTAGAGATGATTATGGAACTACAATTATTCTTCATATTAAAGCAAATACAAAAGAAAAGAAATATGATCAATATCTAGAATCATATGAATTACAAAATCTAATTAAGAAATATTCTGACTTTATTAGATATCCAATTCAAATGATGGTTGAAACTTATAAGGATAATGGTGAAGGAAAGAGTGAAAAGACAGAAGAGTTACAAACAATTAACTCTCAAACTCCAATTTGGAAGAAGAATAAAAAAGATATCAAACAAGAAGATTATGATGAATTTTATTCTAATGAATTCTATGATTATGAAAAACCATTAAAGACTATTCATTATAAGGTTGAAGGTAATACTTCTTATACTGCATTACTATATATACCAAGTAAGCGTCCATTTAATTACTACACTACAGACTATAAACTAGGATTAAAACTATATTCTAGAGGTGTCTTTATTAAAGATGAAGCAAATGAAATTGTTTCTGATTACTTTAGATTTATTAGAGGTGTAGTTGATTCAGATGATGTTTCTTTAAATATCTCAAGAGAAATCTTACAACAAGATTATCAAATGAATAATTTAAAGAAATCTGTTGATAAAAAGATTAAAGCAACATTAGAGACAATGTTAGAAAAAGAAAGAGATGAATATGAAAAATTCTTTGAAAACTTTGGCTCACAATTAAAATATGGTTGTTATGACAACTTTGGTATGAATAAAGATGTTTTAATTGATTTATTAATCTTTAAATCATCTAAAGAAGATAAATACGTCACATTAAAAGAATATGTTTCTAATATGAAACAAGATCAAAAAGAAATATATTATGCATCTGGCGAAACAATTGAAAAGATAAAAGAACTTCCACAAATGGAAAAAGTCTTAGATAAGGGTTATGAAGTATTATATTTCACTGATAATGTTGATGAATTCTTAACTTCTGTTATTAGAGAATATGATGGCAAACAATTTAAATCAATCTTAGCTGCTGATTTAGACTTAGAAACTAAGGAAGAAAAGCAAGAACTAGAAAAGAAAGTTGAAGATAATAAAGATTTAATTGCAAAGATTAAGGAAATATTAAAGGATAAGGTTAGTGATGTTAAATTATCAACACGTCTAAAGTCTCATCCAGTATGCCTAGTTTCTGATAATCAATTATCTATTGATATGGAAAAGGTCTTAAAACAATTAAATCAAAAAGATGTCAAAGCTAATAAGATTCTAGAAATCAATCCAGATCATGAATTATTTGCAGCACTATCTCAAGAATATAAAGATAATGTTGATATCACTGATTACGCAAATCTATTATATGAACAGGCATTACTAATTGCGGGACTGCCAATAGAAGATCCAGTTGAATATAGTAAAAAGATATCAGAACTAATGCTTAAAGCAATGAAATCTAACAAAAACTCATAGGTAACTATGAGTTTTCATTTGTGTCTTTGTATAGAAGATTTGCTGCACTATTCATTACATCTAAAGACTTTAATTTTTGTTTATCGGCTTGAATCTTTTCTTCATATTTTCTTTGAATATCTAATAATTCATTACCATATTTAGCCTTTAAATCAAGAATTTCATTATGAATTGTATTATCAATATTCACAAATTCATCATTTAATTTAACAATATCTTGTGATAAATTACTTTGCTTTGAAGTTAGAAGATTAATTTCATTCTTATATTTTTCATTAATGTTATTAAACTCATCACTAGTTTGTTTAATTTCATTATTGAATCTTTCACTTAAAGACTTTTGTTCATCATTATAAGAATTATCTAATTCTTCACTTTGTTGATAAGACATTTCTTCAATCTTTCTTGCTTCGATATTTGCTAATTCAATATTTCTATTTAAGTTAGCTTGCTTTTCTTGTTCACTAGCAATCATTGCATCATAAGTAGCACAGATATTATTCATCTGTTTTTCATATTCTTTTAACTTATCACCCTTTGAATTTTCTAAATCATCAATTTCGCCATTAATTGCTTTTAATGTTTCTATTCTAGATACTTCTAGTTGGGTAATAATGTCATTATGAGATCTTTGTAGATTATCTAATTTCTCTTTAAATTGTCTAGTGATATTTTCAAAATCAACATCTTTTAGACTTTGTTCATCAATTAATTGTGGTTTTAAAGAAATTAAATCATCATAATCGGAAACAACTTGAGCAATTTGATTCTTAACTTCAACAATTCTAGTTTTATGTGTCTCTTCTAATTCATTACGCTTATTAGCTAAATCATCAACCTGATTTTTAATATTATTCATGAATTCTTCAAGATTATTTTTAATACTTTCAAGACTAGAATTCTTTTGTTTTTCATAAGTTGCAAGTTCTTCACTTACAGCAGATTTTTGTGTTTCTAATTTCGCAATCTCTTGCTTAATCTCCTCAATCTTCTTTTCATTACTACTTCTAATTTCTTCAACTTCAGCCTTCTTAGCATTTAAATCTTCTTCCATTTGTTGTCTAATCTTTTCTAAAGTTGCGACGTGATTATCCTTTTTACTTGCTAGTTCATTTTCATGTTCTGTTTCTAATATTGTCTTTTGAGCAAGAGCATCATCTAATTGTTTCTTTAATTCATTAGTTTTATTTAATGTATCGTTATATGAAACAGTTTTATCATCTTCAACCTTTTTAATACGACTATTAATTTCACTAATTAAGGAATCAATACTAGCCATCTTAGTATCTAAATGTTGTTTTAAACCACTGATTTCACTTTCATTTTTCTTTGTTAAAGATTCTTCTACTTGCTTATATTGTGCTTGTTTAGAAGCAAATGATTCTTGTAGGTTATTAGTATATTCTTCTAATTTAATTCTTTTTTGTTCACTAGTTTCTCTAATAGAATTATCTACATCAGCTTGTAACTCTTCTAACTGCTTCTTACGATTTGTTAGATTTGCATCATAATCAAATTCTTCCTTCTTTAAAGAATTAAATAAATTATCATATTGCTCACGCTTAGCATTTAATGAATCATTTTCTTGAGTCTTAGTATCTTCATACTTTTGCATTAGATTTGCTTCATATTCATCAAGTTGCTTTCTCTTACTTTCAAAGCTCTTTACAAGATTGTCAAGTTCAATCTCTTTAGCCTTTAATTCATCGCTAACTTGTTGTAATTCAATATTAGTTTTTTCAACACAAGAATGATAAATATTTTGAATCTTTGCTTGATTATCATCATTTAATTTCTTAATATCTTCATCAAATTCAACTTGAAGATTATTATTCTTTTCATTATAAGCATCACTTTCTTGCTGAGTTAAAATCTTAACCTCTTCAATCTTATCGAATAATTCCAATTGTTGTTTCTTTAATTCATCAATGCGGTCATCAACAGTCTTTTTAATAGCAGCAATATCTTGCTTATAAGTTGCCTTTAAATTTCTTAGTTCTTCTTTTTTATCTTCTAAAGATTTTCTAATAGCATCCTTTCTTGCTTGATGTTGTTCTTGTAAGTCTTGCAAAGCTTTTTCATGTTTATTGCTGGCATCTAAAAGTTGTTCATCATTAGAAGATGTTAAATCAGCAGTCTTTCTACGATATTCATCATCCAATAAAGCAATCTTATTGTTATAAATGGCTTGAATATTATTGTAGTCAGCATTAATCTTTTCTAGCTTTTCCTCATAATTCTTTTTATTTTCTGCCATCACAGAATTAACTTCAGCAATCTTTTCATCAATCTCATTTTTCTTTTGATTGATACCATTAACATATTCTTCTTGTTCAGCAATTATCTTTCTACTTTTTTCATCGCTATTATTACGATACTTCTCAAATTCCGCATTAGCATCAGTTAATTCTTGTAGAACTATCTCTATTTTTTTCTTTATATCAAGAGTATTATTATTAATTCTTTCGTTTTCAGCACTATATTTCTCTTTTGCGGATTTTAATTCAGCAGCAAGCATATCACGCTTCTTTGCCACTGCTACCTTATTTTCATTATTTAGCTTTTCAATTTCTTCAATATAAGCAGCATTATTATTTTCTCTTTGAACATTTAAATCCTCTAATTGCTTATTTAAATTAGAAATAGCTTCTTTATATTCATCATTTTTAGCATTAAAGAAAGCATCATATTCTTGCTTCTTTGTGTCTTTATCATATAAAATATCCTTTATTTTTCTATCAACATAAGCAATCTTAGAAGAAAAACTATCTTGCAACTTAGATATTTGATTATCATATCTACTAGCAACCTCTTGTTCTTTTAAGGCAATGCTATTTTTTAAGGTAATATATTTTTCATCTAATTCTTTCTCAATTTTTTGATATTCATTATCTTTATTATTTTGATATTCTTGAACTAGATTATTAACATTATCATTAAAATTTTCTACTTCTTTTTTTCTATCAGCTAAAGAATTTTTTAAATCAACAGTTTGTCTTTCCATTTCATTCTTCTTTCTTGCATATTCATCTTGCTTATTTAATAATTCATTATCAACATTATTTCTTTCTTCATTATTCTTAGATATTAAAGAATATTCATCGGCATCTAATTGTTTCTTTTGCTTTGTTATATTAAGCATTGCCTTATCATAATTCTCTTGATCATCCTTTAATTGTTTTTCAAGTTCACTTACTTTTTGATTAGGAACAGTTACATTTTCATGGATTAGATTATCAATGGTATTGTTATGAACCTGCTCCATATCATTAATTTTCAAATCTTTATCTTCATTGATTAAAGAAATCTTCTTTTCGTGATCCTTTCTTTCATCATCTACAACTTTCTGCATATTAGAAACAGAAGTTTCAATCTCAACTTTTTGTGCTTCTAAAGCAGCAATCTTATCATCGATATCTTTTTGTATTATAGGTAGTTCTTCTTTTGCTTGTTTTTTAATAGCCTTATATTCTTGTTTTTTAGCGTTATATTCATCATCCATATCGGCAATCTTTTGTTTATAATCGCTTCTTAAATCATCTAAGGCTTTTTTATGGTCTATACGTAACTCTTTATTTTTTTGGGTATATTCATTCTTTAGATTTGTTATATCCTCATTAAAAGCATCATCAGCATCACTAACTGCTTCATCGTGCTCTTTCTGAATCTTTACATAAGCATCAAAATCCTCTTGCTTTTCTTGTAGCTTTTTCATTTGATCATTATAATTATTTTCATTTTCTAATTTAGTATTTTCAATATCAGCTTTTAATTTCTTAATCTCTTTTTTCTTTTCAACAATCTGTTTTGTTAAATCTTTGTTATTGAAAGTCTCATTAGATTTATCATGCTTAGTAAAATCAAACAAACCCATAATAAAACCCCCTCGTTTATTTATAGTAATTATATCAAACAAACAATTTGTTTTTTATAAGCAAACACTAATATAATTTAAAACATGCACGAATTGATGAAGATAAAAAGTACATCTTATAAAAGATATGAAGAATTGTTATATAAAAAAGAATCCTTATTAAAAGAAGCAAATAAATATAAACAACAATATGAAGCAATATTTAATCCCTTAATTAAAGAAATTAATGAAATAAAAATAGATTGTATTAGAAAAAGAAAGATTTTGTCATATTACAAAAGTACTATTAGCCAAGGAAAACAAGTAATACAGCAAGATTTAGATTCTTTTGTTGATAAGGCTATGGAAGAATATTATAGTACTCTGGAATATTTATCTGATGATAAAAAGGATGTCATAAAAATAGAATATACTTTAAAACAACAAAAATATATTAAAACTACTTATCACAAATTAGCTAAATTAATTCATCCTGATTTAAATAACAAATTAAAAGATGATTTAATAATTCAAGATTTATGGAATAGAATTTGTATTGCCCATAGTAATAACAATCTTGAAGAATTAGAAGAATTAACTATTTTAGTTAATAATTACTTACAATCTATTAATGAAAAACATTTTGATATCGAAATAGATAATATTAATGACAAAATATCTAATTTAAATAAAAAGATTTATACCATTACAAATTCTATTCCCTATCAATATAAATATATCTTAGAAGATAAGAAGAAGATTAATAGTAAAAAAGAAGAATTAAATAGTGAATTAAATGAATATAAATTGTATAATATTCAATTGGACGAGGAACTTGCGTCGCTAAAAATTTTAACAAAAAATTATGTTGCATTTTGAAACCAATATTGTTAGAATTATTTAGCACGGAATATTTAACGTGGTTCCTTAGCCAAGTGGTAAGGCAATAGACTGCAACTCTGTGATCGCCGGTTCGAATCTGGCAGGAACCTCCAGAAATGGGGATGTGGCGGAATGGTAGACGCGAGGGACTTAAAATCCCTTGGTAGCAATACCGTGAGGGTTCAACTCCCTCCATCCCCACCACTTATCGATATTGGCGTTGCAATGCGCCCATAGCTCAACTGGACAGAGTGTCTGGCTACGAACCAGGAGGTTGGGAGTTCGAGTCTTCCTGGGCGCGCCATTTAAAATATTTATTCGGGATGTAGCTCAGCTTGGTAGAGTACTTGATTTGGGATCAAGGTGTCACAGGTTCGAATCCTGCCATCCCGACCATTGAAATATTCCGTATGGCGAGGTAGCTTAGTTGGCTAGAGCGATCGGTTCATACCCGGTAGGTCGTGGGTTCGAGTCCCACCCTCGCTACCACTTTTGGACCCTTAGCTCAGTTGGTCAGAGCTTCCGGCTCATAACCGGGTGGTCGAAGGTTCGAGTCCTTCAGGGTCCACCAATAATATTGCAGAAGTACCCAAGTGGCTGAAGGGTCCGGTCTTGAAAACCGGTAGGTCGTGCAAGCGGCGCCTGGGTTCGAATCCCAGCTTCTGCGCCATAACATCGCGAGGTGGAGCAGCCCGGTAGCTCGCCAGGCTCATAACCTGGAGGCCGTAGGTTCAAATCCTACCCTCGCAACCATAAATGGTTCTGTAGCTCAGTTGGTAGAGCACTAGACTGAAAATCTGGGTGTCGCCAGTTCAATTCTGGCCGGAACCACCATTTAAAAAATCAAGAAGACAAGTTCTTCTTTTTTTATTATTCTTCTTCATTAGTGCTAATCCATGGACAAGCACTTATATAAGCATTACCTGATATATCTTCAAAGTAATAGCACTTATGTTCCGCACTAGATACTGTAGATTCAATATCATAATATTTATTAATTATTTTTAAACCATATACACTAGTAAAAATATAATTACCATCTCTCATAATTAATTCATGGTCTTGATATTTTAATAAAGGATAATAATGAATCTCTGATATTTCATTTATCATCTTATAATCAACTTCTTCTAATTGTTTAATTATTAAAGTAATATCTTCTTTTAGAAATCCTTCAATAAGAGGTACATTTTCAATTAGATACATATTATCTTTATCTAATGTAAGCCTAGTATCATCAGCCATAATTAAAACATTTTGATTATCTTCATAAGCATATCCAATTAACTTTTTTTCTTTGATTGTTATTTTTATTAAATTCTTATCTTTTAATTCAACCTTACAAGTATCAATCAATTGATTATTTTTAATTCTTTTTTCTATTTTACTTGGTAATACTAGTAAGAATTTATTATTAGTACTTAATCCACTTAATTCAATAATATCTTCATCTTTTAGATATATATTTCCTTCCACAGTTATATGGAAAATATTAGATTTACTTGAACAAAAATAAATTAAGCCAATAATAATTAAAGATAAAAAAATGCTCAATATAAAGAATATAGTTTTAGATTTTTCAAATTTAGAAATAATCTTTTCCTTTTTTCTTATATTGAGGAATTCATTTTCATCTAGTATTTGTTTTTCTTCCTTTAACAATTAAATTTCTCTACTTCCATTACTAATTTAATACCATATTTATCTTTAACTTTATCTTGAATTTCATAAGCAATTTCTAGATAATCTTCAGCTTTGCCATCACCATTATTCACAATAAAGTTTGAATGTTTTTCTGATACAGCTACATTATTTTTAATATAGCCTCTATATCCTATTCCATCAATCATCTTCCAAGCAAAATCATTATCGGGATTTCTAAAGCAAGATCCCGCACTTGCTTTATCTAATGGTTGAGTATTTTTTCTTCTTGAAAGTCTATCAGCCATTAATTCTTCAATAACTTTACTATCTTTTTTCTCTAATTTTAGTTTAGCAGCAACTATCACCCATCTAGGATGTTTATGGAATATAGAGTAACGATATGAGAACTCGCAATCCTCATTATTTAACCATACTAATTCATCATCTTTTAATACTAGTACTTCACTAACAACATTAGCCATTTCATTTTTATAAGCACCAGCATTCATATAAATTAAGCCACCAATTGTTCCTGGTATTCCACTAGCAAACTCTAAACAACTATAACCTTGTTTAGCGAGAATATTAGCCATTTTAGGAGCCAAAATACCAGCCTCGACATATAATTCATCATTATTAATTTCGTAGCTATTTAAGCCCTTTAAACAGATTACAACCCCATCAAATAATGATTCACCACATATTAAATTAGAACCATTTCCTATTACTTTAAAAGGTATTTTATTTAATTTTAAATAACTTATAATCTGCTTTAAATCATTAACACTATTAGGTAAAACAAAGTGTCTTATTGGGCCACCCATCTTAATGGTTGTTAAATCTTTAAAACATTTATCATCATGGTAAGTACCATGTAACTTCAAAAAATCAGCAATCATAAATTTTCCACTTCTACTATCATATCATCTAGTACATTAGGATTACCAAGTTTTCTTGCATTGTCTGCTAACATCTTTAATCTATCTTCATCATTAATTAAATCATTAACAGTCTTATTTAATAATTCAGCATTTAAATCCTTCTCTTCAATCATAATAGCCGCATCCTTATCAACTAAAGACTTACCATTGTAATATTGATGATTATTAGGAACAAAAGGTGAAGGAATAATAATAGCCGCAATACCAATAGCCTCAATTTCCGCCATTGTAGTAGCCCCGCCTCGACATATCAATAAATCGGCATTCTTCATTACATTAATACCATCAATATGATCATATATCTTTATATAATCCTTTTTAACTGCCCTATTTATCGTATCTTCATAATGCGATTTACCACTAGCATATACAATCTGATATGAACCATCACATAACTTAAAATAATCTAATAATATTTCATTAACACTACTAGAACCTAAAGATCCCATAAATATAACAACGGTCTTTTTATTAATATCTAAACCTAAATCACTAATTACTTTCTTATTCTCTTTAACTAAATATGCCTTAGAAGATTGAGGATTACCTAATATCTTAATATTCTTATTCACAAATTGTTTCCTATTCTCTTCATAAGAACCAATTATTAAATCAACCTTTTTATCTAATAATCTATTAGCCCTACCAACAAAAGAATTTTGTTCATGAATAATAGTCTTTAACTTCAATTTACAAGCCGCCAACATTACTGGTATTGATATATAGTTACCAAAACCAATCGCCATATCATAACCCTTTAAGATACTTAAACAATTAAAATAAGCCTTAATTATTGATAACATACTCTTTACCTTTTGTGTTACACCACCCCTAGTGGTATATACATCTAAACCAATATAATCAAAATTATGGCTAGGAATTAAATCCTTTTCCATACGATCATTAGAACCAATAAAAGTTATCTCATGACCTCTATTTTTTAAAGCTTCAGCTAAAGATAAAGCAGGATATATATGTCCACCAGTACCACCAGCTACAATTGCAATTTTCATACATCTACTATTATAGATTAAAAATCATTCTTATTCGCATTTTAATA
>CAVCTP010000016.1:0-16412 GCA_963605145.1 Tannerellaceae bacterium | reverse complement strand
CATTTATATGAGTTAAAAAGGATATGTGAAAATATGTATTATGTCTAAATAACATAATTATTAGAGATAATTATAAAAAAATAGATAAAAATTCTTTATTTTTACTAATAAATGGTAAAATTAATTTGTATTTAAAAAGAAATCTTTTTCATAGATGACCGAACTCTGCGAAAAAATATTAAGTTAATACCGTTGGTATTAACTTTTTTTGTTGCATAAAAAAAGACTGATATTTTCATACCAGTCTTGATTAGTTAATTTGTTTATTTTGATTAAGCGTTCATTTGTTTTGCTACTTCTTCAGCAAAGTTTTCTTTACGTTTTTCAATACCTTCGCCTACGCCATATCTAACAAATGATAATACTTCAGCATTGTGTTCTTTTAATACTGCAGATACTTTCTTAGCAGTATCCATGAAGTATTCTTGATCTACTAAGCACATGTCTTTTAATGCTTTAGATACTTTACCTTCAATAGCACCTTTAATTACTTGTTCAGGTTTGCCATTGAACTTTTCATCATTCTTAACGATTTCAGTTTGAACTTTTCTTTCTCTTTCAACTACATCAACTGGCATATCTTTAGCAGATACATATGTAGGAGACATAGAACAGATTTGCATTGCCATATAGTGAGCTAGTTCTTCATCGCCACCTTTTAATACACATACAGAAGTCTTAGCGCCACCCATATGAGAATATGTACCAAAGATTTCATCATCATTCTTCTTAACGATTTCAAATCTTCTTAAGACAATCTTTTCACCAATTGTAGCAGTAGCATTAACGAATTCATCATTTAATGTTTTGCCATTTACTTCTAGAGCTAAAGCAGCATCTAAGTCTGCAGGTTCAGCTTTTAAGATAGTTTCAGCAGTTAAGTCTAATAATGCTATGAATTGAGCATTCTTTGTAACGAAGTCAGTTTCAGCATTGATTTCAACTAAAACAGCCTTATTACCATCTGTTAATACTTTTGATAAACCTTCAGCAGCAATTCTTGATTGTTTCTTTAAAGATTTTGCAATTCCCTTTTCTCTTAACCAATCGATAGCCTTTTCCATATCGCCATCAGATGCAGTTAGAGCATTCTTGCAATCAAGCATGCCAGCACCAGTTTTATCTCTTAATTCTTTAACTTGAGCAGCAGTTATAGCCATATTATTCAGCCTCCTTTACTTCTTCTTTTACAGGAGCATCATCTTGTTTTGCTTCTGCTTTAGGAGCATCATCTTTCTTATTGATATAACGTTTTTCAGAATTGAAT
Organism: Tannerellaceae bacterium; assembly: GCA_963605145.1. GTDB lineage: Bacteria > Bacillota_I > Bacilli_A > Erysipelotrichales > Erysipelotrichaceae > Colivicinus. The sequence goes on along the minus strand of CAVCTP010000016.1, from coordinate 15,145 downwards.
CTTCTTGGACGTCTATCATTTTGGAACTTATTTCTTGCTTCAGCAGCAGCTCTTCTTCTCTTTTCTTGTTCAGCTGCATGTTGTTCAACATTGATAATTACATCTTCCATAGTGATATCATTTTCAACATCACCTTCTTGGTAAGCATCTTGTAAGATACCACCCTTAGTTTCAACAATAGCATCAGCTAATAAAGACATCATTAATTTGATAGACTTAATAGCATCATCATTTGCTGGAATATCATAATCAACCTTAGCAGGATCACAGTTTGTATCAGTTAAACCAAATACAGGGATACCAAGTTTTCTAGCTTCTGCAACAGCATTATGATCTTCACATGGATCAACTACTACTACTGCATCAGGAAGTTTCTTCATTTCCTTAATACCACCTAAGAAGTTTTCTAACTTAACAGCTTCCTTGTGGATTAAAATTTGTTCCTTCTTTGGATAAACAGAGATTGTACCATCTGCTTCCATTTGTTCGATTTCAATTAAACGTTTAATTCTTTTTTGAATAGTTCTGAAGTTAGTTAAAGTACCACCTAACCATCTTTGATTGATATAGAAACTACCAGATCTAGTAGCTTCATCAAGGATGATTTGTTGAGCTTGTTTCTTAGTACCTACAAATAAAACCTTGCCACCTTCTTCAGTAATCTTCTTCATCTTGTCATAAGCCACTTGTAATTTAGCTTGTGTCTTATTTAAGTCGATGATATAAATACCATTCTTTGCAGTGTAAATAAATTCCTTACACTTTGGATCCCATCTTCTTGTTTGATGACCAAAATGAACACCATTTTCAAGAAGCTTTCTCATTGTAACTAGTTGCATTTTAAAATTTCCTCTCTTTCCGTTACTCCTCCACTATTTCTAACACCACTAACTTTTTAAGCACGGAGTGATGAATTCATAGTGTGTGTATGCACAAATGCTTAAATATTATAACATGCATAAAATAAAAAGAAATCACTTTTTGCGTGATTTCTATTGATTATTGTATCTAGATAAGAAATCTTTGAGTTCCTTAGTCTTAGGATTAGCGAATATTTGGTCAGCCTTACCCTCTTCCCAAATAATTCCATCTTTCATATAAACAATCTTATCAGAAACATCTTTAGCAAAACTCATCTCATGGGTAACTACAATCATAGTTCTACCTTCTTTTGCTAGATCTTTCATAACATTTAATACTTCGCCAATCATCTCAGGATCTAGAGCACTGGTAGGCTCATCAAATAATAACAGTTCTGGTTCCATAGCCAAGGCTCTAGCGATTGCTACACGTTGCTTTTGACCACCAGATAATTGTTTTGGTCTAGCATTTATATAAGGTGCCATACCAACCTTATCTAAATATTTCATAGCATTATCTTTTGCTTCTTGTTTTGATTTACCTAGAACTATTTGTTGGCCAATCATACAATTTTTTAATGCTGACATATTATTAAATAAATTAAATGATTGGAAAACCATAATAGCTTTTGCCCTATATTTTAATAAATTAAAATCCTTATCTTGAATATTCTTATTATGGAATAAAATCTCACCATTAGTAGGAGTTTCTAATAAATTAATACAACGTAATAATGTGGATTTTCCTGAACCTGAAGATCCTATTATCGATATTGTTTCTCCCTCATTAATAGAAAAATTAATATCATTTAATACTTCATTATTACCAAATGTTTTCTTTAAATGACAAAGTTCAATTACTTTATTCATTTTTTAGCTCCTTTATTTAAAGGGATATAAGATTGAGTATTAACAATTTTATAATTCATATTACCTTCTAGTTTCTTTTCAAAGAAACGTAATATTCTGGTAATAGAAAAGGTAATTATTAAATAAATAACACAAGTAACTAAATATGTTTCAAATATCTCAAAATTGATTCTTATTATCTTACCTGTAGCAAAATATAATTCCGCAACACCAATAACATTTAATACGGAAGTATCTTTAATATTATTGATAAATTCATTAGAAACACCTGGTAAGATATTTCTCATAACTTGGGGCATAATAACATAAAACATTGTTTGCCAATGTGACATACCAATTGATTCAGCACCTTCATATTGACCCTTATCAATAGAATCAATACCACCTCTAACAATCTCTGTTAAATAGGCACCAGTATTTATAGAAACAATTAAAATACCCGCAAATGTTAGATTTAAAGTATTACCATTATTGGCAAATGCATATCCCCAATAGATAACCATTGATTGAACAATCATTGGTGTTCCTCTAAATATCTCTACATAAGCAGCAATTAAAAATCTAATTATTTTTTGTATAAAAAATAATACTTTATTTTTACTCAATGGTGCTGTTCTAATTATGCCTAATAATAAGCCAATTAATAAACCTAATATAGTACCAGTGAATGATAAAAGAATAGTGGTAATAGCACCAGAAATAAATTGGGTTTTATATTGAATAAATATATTAAAAGCTTGTTCTATCATTATTTCTTAACTACGATTACAAAATTTGTATCATAATAAACATCAGTAAAATCAATTCTTTGAGCTCTTTCAGCAGTTGGAGACATACCAGCGATAATAGCATCAATAGCACCAGATTCAACAGCTGGAATTAATGAATCCCACTCATATGCATATACTTCTAACTTCATATTTAATTTATAAGCAATATAAGCAGATACTTGTACATCATAACCATTGCAGTAATAACCATCTTTACCACTGATTGGATAGTTCTTAACAGTCTCTTCTACATCAGTCCAGTTATATGGATTAGAATCACATTCCATACCTACTTTTAAAGTACCTACAGGGTCAGTTACTTCTTCATATTCTAATACATCTAAAGTTATATCTTGACCTAATGCTACTTTAACCATTTCTTCCATAAGGGCACTTTGCTTACTAGAATCAAAATTTGCTTCAGCTAATATATCATTAATCTTTTGTGTTAAATCAGAACCCTTCTTACAACCAATAGCAAGTCCAGATTCTTCTACAGTTGTTGTAAAACCATTATCATTATTAACTAACTTAATATAAGTGATAGTATCATCAGATTCAGTTAATGATATAGCTTGTGGTTCTTCACATATAAAACCATCTACAACACCTGATTTTAAAGCAACTAATTCATCTGGAACAGTTGGATATTCGCTAAATGAGGAATATTCAATTTGTTCTGCCAATGTAGCATGAATTGTACCACTTTGGCCTGCTAGTTTAGCACCATTAAAATCAGCAAGTGTTGTAGCAGTAGAATAATCTACATCATTATTAGTAGTATCATCGCTACTAGAACATGCAACTAATGTTAATAAACATATAAATATAGTTAAAATCTTTTTCATATGTAACCTCGTAAACAAAGATATTATAACTTAAATAATTATTTAATCATATATTTCTTAATTGCCCTAGAAGCAATTATATGATCACCATCATATGGTAATTTCTTATGATTCTCTTTTACAAATGTTTCTACACCCTTAGATAAAATGCATAAAGTATTACCCTTTTGCATATTTTTGATTGCGGCATCAATAGCATCTTCCCTATGTTCAAATCTATAAGCCTTATGATTTTTAATACCTGATTCAATACCATCTAAGATAGAATTAATATCCTCTTCATGATTATCATCATTAGTAATATAGATTTCATCACAATATTTATCAACTATCTCACCACATATTGGCCTTTTCTCTCTATCGCCAGATCCTCTAAGACCAAAAACAACTGCAATTTTTTTGTCAATTGGAGTTATTGCCTTAGCATAATCTAATATCTTAATAAAGCCATCAGGAGTATGGGCATAATCAACGATGACATTATAGTCTTGTCCTTCATTTATATGCATACATCTACCAGGTACATCTTTTATATCTTTTAATAAAGGTATGATTTCATTTATATCAAAACCACTTTCTACTAAGGCTGATATAGCAGCTAATAGATTAGATATATTGAATTTAGCTACTAAATTAGTATAAATGTTATATGAATTATTATTAAAGTTTAAAACAAATTCTGAATGGTCAGCATATAGTTTTAAATCATTAGCCTTATAATCTGCATTATTATCTATACCATAAGTTACAACTCTACAATTAGATTCATTAATCATTTTTTTGCCATATTCATCATCAACATTAATACAAGATACGCCATCTTTTTTCATATTGTTGAATAGTCTTGCTTTAGCCTTAAAATAATTCTCATAGTTTTTATGATAATCTAAATGATCATGAGTTAAATTAGTAAATATAGCAACATCAAAATCAACACTATCTGTTCTATGTAGGTCTAGGCCTTGCGAACTTACTTCAATTGAGGCTGCTTTACAATCAGCATCAACCATTTGTTTCAACATCATATGTAAATCATTGATATTTGGGGTTGTAAAATATTGATCATGCATCTTATTATCATATTCGTAACCTAATGTTCCAATGTATCCTGCTTTACAGTTTAATCTATTTAATAAATCATATAAAACATAAGTAGTAGTAGTTTTACCATTTGTACCAGTAACACCAAATATTTTCATATTCTTTGAAGGATAGTTATAAAAATAATTGGCAAAATCATTTAAAGCCTTTGTAGTATCATCTACTTTAATATAAGTAATACCCTCTTTTTTATTGATATCTTCACTATGGACAATACATATTGCCCCATTTTCAATTGCCTTATCAATAAAACTATGTCCATCTACAGTTAAACCTACTAGGCAAAAGAATATGGCTTTATCTAATTTATTTCTAGAATCAACCATAATATTTTCAATAAATAAATCATTCTTTAAATTAAAGTAATCTTTTATATTATTCATAATTTGGATAACAGATATCCTTTCTTTTTTCAAAGTATTCTTCATCTAAAATCAAAGTAGATATATTAATTTGATTTTGAACTTGTTTATTTATTTCATCAATTTCTTCTTGGCTAAGTTCTTCTTTACCTGTTGCTGGAGTAAACTTTTCTAAAGATGCGTCATATATACCAGATTCATTTAACCAGTCACCATTTGTAAAGATGATAGTATTACTTGAACTATTAGCATCCTTGCCAATATATAATCTAGGATCATAATTTAAATTAAATAAATTGGCAATAGTAGGAACATGGTCTAATGTTGAACAATAATTATAATTAACATCCTTTTCATCACCCGCACAATAGAATAGGAATGGTGATTTATAGATACCAATATTTTCAGAACCTGAATCACCAAAGTTCGAATAGATACTTCTATCATTAATCCAGGCTGTTTCTTCAATTACTTCATCATAATCTAACCAATAAGGACGATGATCACAATACATACAAATAACTGTATCTTCTAATTGGCCAGCTTCTTCTAAGGCACTTAATAAATATTCCATAGCCTTATTGAATTCTATAGATTTAGACATATAACGCTGCATATCAATAGACCAATCAGGATGAACAGCACTTACTTCATCTAAATAAGCATCACCTAAATAAGAATATTCATTATATGGGAAGTGCATTGTACTAGATATAATCATGGCAAAATAATTACCATCGATATTTTCGATACGTTTCCAAGCTTGTTCTACTAACATTAAGTCTGATTGCCAACCATTAATTAAAGAAACACTAGAATCTTCTGCCATAATAGCATCTATATCATAATAAGAATCAATACCAACATGATTTAATATTTCATTTCTTTCATACCATTCATCACGCCAATTATGGAAACCTATAGTTGTATAGCCTTCATTTTTAAATAACCAAGGAAGAGCTTCATAAAAATAATCATATTGAACATAATTTGGGGTACAAGTATTTGTATATGGGAATATTGAAGTATAGGAAACAAATTCAGATTCACCAGTTGCACAAGAATATAAAGGAGTGAAGTGATTATAATATGTTGTTCCACCTTGATACATCTTATATAAAGTTGGTGTTAAATCTTTATCAATCATTAAATAATCACCAGATTCTACTAAGATATAGATAAAGTTCTTACCTTCATACTTTCCTGTATAGTCATTAGGCTGGGTAATTGATTTAGACATCAAATAAGAATCAATGGTAGCCATATTAGAATTTTCTTCACTATTCATAATATTCTTCCATAAAGTATCATCGATAACTCTTTTTTTATCTTCAACTACAGGTTCTTCAACAATATTTTCTGTTTCAATATTTATTGTTTCTGGAGCCTTAAAACCTAAAGCAGTAATATCTCTAAAGAAGAAATGGGTCATTCCTAATTTATCTACTAAAACATCCTTATTAGTAAATGTAGCATATAAATGTAGATTAGATGTTGTACCACTTCCTAAATTCATGCATGGTATTAGTATTAAAAAAGAACTTATACCAATAATTAATGGAATTTGTACTAAACCTTTACTAGGAAGTTTAATAAAGATATTCATTAATATATAAATAACTATTGGTAATAAACATAAATAATATGGTAATTTGGCATTAGAAATAAATAATATAGCATATTGTTTAATCCTACCTAAACCATCTGATACTGTACCAAAGGAATAATAGTCTCCCATAAAGTTTTTAAATATTAATTCTAGGAAACAATAAGCACAAAACCAGATAATTATAATTAAAGAAACGATATAGTAAACTTTATTATTTTTAAATCTAGTACAAATAAAATAAACTAAAACAGAGAACGCTAATTCAAATAATAGAACTCTTATCAATGTGAAAATATCAATATTATGGAATTGTACTAATCTAAAGATAATTTCTAATAATACTAGGGGGATATATAAATATAAAAATCTTAAATCAAATTTACTCTTTTTCATGAGAATGCGGGTGTGCCTTTTCTACGGTCTTTTTTAATCTATCATAACTTAAGTGTGTATATAACTGAGTTGTTGATAAATTAGCGTGACCTAATAATTCTTGAACTGTCCTCAAGTCTGCCCCATTATCTAATAAATGGGTAGCAAAGGAATGTCTTAACATATGGGGATGCAGATCTACATGCAAACCAGTCTTTATTTTAACATCTTCTAATAGAAGTTGAACACTTCTAGGCGATATTTTGCCTCCTCTATTAGATACAAATAAATAAGCAAAATCTTCGCTGGCATATTCATTTCTATATTTTTGAATATATAAATCAATTAATTCATTTAATCTAGGATAATAAGGAATAATTCTTTCTTTGCTTCCCTTACCCATTACTTTAATAATCATTTGTTTTTGATCAACATTTTTAATTAATAGATTGCAACATTCACTAATACGTAAACCACAAGCATATATGGTTTCTAAGATACAGCGATTTCTTATTTCTATTGGTATATCTAAATCAAAAGAATCTAATATTGTTTCTACTTGATTAAAAGTTAAGACATCAGGCAAATGTTTTTCTACATGAGTATTTTTAAATAATAGGAAAGGATTTTTATCGCATAGATGTTTCTTACATAGATATTTATAAAAAGATCTAAGACTACTTAAATTTCTAGCATAAGTAGAATTAGATATTTTAGTTCTTGTTATCTCACCAGATCTTAATAGATTTATATAATCAAATACTACCAATTTATCAACATCATTAAAGTCTTTTATATCATTATCATTTAAAAAGGTAATGAATCTAGCAATATCACGATAATAGGAATCAGATGTTGCATCTGAACCACTTCTAGCATCATATAGATAACTTATAAAGTCATCTAAGGTTTTATACATGTCTTGCATACTCTTTAATTATAGCTAAAGAATGTTCCACATAATATTTCTTTCTATTTTCCTTTAAACCACTATATTCTAATCTGAATATACCAAAGTTTGCATTCATAGGTTCTAGTTTAGTGATATTTTTATCAGAAATATAATTAGCCATAGCACCCATCATAGTATCAGGGCCTAATTCATATTTAATATCACCATTTAGATATTGATACATATTTAAAGAGGCATATAAACCACTTGCTGCTGATTCAACATAACCTTCTACGCCACTAATTTGGCCAGCAATAAATAAATTTGGATAATTAATAAATTGATATTTATTGTTGATGATATTAGGTGAATTTATATAAGTATTGCGATGCATTACACCATATCTCACAATATGAACATTTTTTAATGCTGGTACTTTTTGTAATACTTCTAACTGGCTTGGGAAAGTCAAATGGGTTTGAAAACCTACGATATTATATAAGGTATCAATGGCATTGTCTTTTCTTAGTTGTACTACGGCATAAGGTTTTTTGCCTTCATGCATTAGGCCAACTGGTTTCATAGGACCAAATAATAAAGTCTTATATCCCCTTCTAGCCATCTCTTCAAAAGGCATACATCCTTCAAAATATTTTTCATCATCAATATCTTTAACTTGTATCTTTTTAGCATCCAATATTGCTTGATAGAATTCATCATATTCTTGTTTATTTAATGGACAATTAATATAATCGCCTACACCTTCATCATCCCATCTAGATTTATAGTAGGCATGATTAAAATCAATACTATCTTTTTCCACAATTGGCGCAACAGCATCATAAAAATGTAAAAAATCATTACCACAAATTCTTGATAATTCTTCAGCAATCTTACCCTCTGATAATGGGCCACTACAAATTATGGTTGGGATATTTTCATCTATCGAAGTAAATTCTTCATGAATTACTTTTATATTGGGATTATTATTTATCTTATTAGTGATATATTCACTAAATCCTAATCTATCTACGGCTAAAGATGAGCCAGCAGGTACCTTGTTTTTATCAGCTGCTTCCATGATTAAAGAATCTAGAGTTCTCATCTCTTGTTTTAATAAGCCAACAGCATTATAAATATCATCACTTCTTAAACTATTTGAACAGATTAATTCGGCATAATTATCAGTTTTAAAAGCATCATGTCTTTTAAGAGGTTTTTGTTCATAGAGTTCAACAAAAATACCACGTTTTGCCAGTTGATAAGCAGCTTCCGAGCCAGCAAGACCAGCACCAATTATTCTAACTATCATTTAGATTTTTTCTTTCTGAAGAATTTAGGACTTTCTCCATCAATCTTTTCTAAATATTTACATTTAGGATAAGCAGAACAACCAATAAAATAATTGCCATATTTTGATTTTCTTTTTACGAGTTCACTGCCACATTCTGGGCAAGTTCTACCAACCTTTTCAACTTCAGCTTTTTGTTTTAAAGATTCATGCCACTTACATGTTGGATAGTTAATACATGATTTAAACTTACCGAATCTACCATTACGTATTACCACGTCACCACCACATTCTGGACATACTTCACCAGTCTTTTCTGGTTCAAGTTTTTCCATTGTGTCATATGCTTTTTCAACTAATGGTTCAAAATCGTTATAAAACTTCGAAAGTGAAGCAACTTTATCAATTTTATTTTCCGCAATCTCATCTAATTCCGATTCCATATTAGCGGTATATTTAACATTAATAACACTTTCAAAATATTCTCTTAATTTTTCATCAGTTAAAATTCCTTGTTCTGTAGGGAAGAAATATTTTGTCTTACCTGATTCACTTGCCTTCTTTAATTGAACATAACCTCTTTTTTGAATTGTTTCAATAATAGAAGCATATGTTGAAGGTCTACCAACACCTTCTTCTTCTAAAGCTTTAATTAATTTTGCTTCAGTATATCTAGCAGGTGCTTCGGTAAAATGTTGTTCCTTACTTATATCTTTAGCAGCAAAGATATCATTTAAGTTTAACTTAGGTAATTTAATATCTTTAGATGAATCATATGCTTTATATACTTTTAAGAAACCATCAAACTCTAATTTAGAACCACTAACTGTAAAGATATAATCATTATTATTAAAGATATATGTACTAGACATAGTCTTAGCATCAGACATTAAACTAGCCAATGCCCTAGCATATATCATTTTATATAGTCTATATTGATCACTACTTAAATAAGCCTTAATCTTATCTGGTTCATTATCTAAACTTGTAGGTCTAATTGCTTCATGAGCATCTTGAGCCTTTTCATCGTTTTTAACGCGATAATAACCCACATATTCTTTACCATATTCTTTTTCAATTTTGCTTTTTGCGGCACTTACAAATTCATTAGAAAGTCTTGTTGAATCGGTTCTCATATAGGTAATTAAACCTTGAGCACCATTACTTAAATCCACACCTTCGTATAATGATTGAGCTACCATCATAGTACGACGAGATGAAAAACCTAATTTATTAGATGCTTCTTGTTGTAATGTTGAAGTAATAAATGGTAAATAAGCACTTCTTTTCTTTTCTTTTTCATTTATTTCAACTAATTTAAAATCATTAGATAATTTACTTAAAATATCATCTGCTTGTTTTTCATTTTTGATTTCAATTTTATCTTCTTTATATTTATTTAAAATAATCTCTAAATCATTTTCTAAAATAGCTTTAATTGTCCAATATTCTTCAGGAACAAAGGCATTAATTTCCTTTTCTTTATCACATACCATTCTTAAAGCAATTGATTGAACTCTACCAGCAGATTTAGAACCAATCTTTCTTTGTAGTAATTTAGATAATTTAAAGCCAATAATTCTATCTAATATTCTTCTAGTCTCTTGCGAATTAACTAAAGACATATCTACTTGACGGGGATTTTTTAAAGCATTGGTAACAGCATTCTTAGTTATTTCATTAAAAACAATACGATTATTTTCATCAAGTGGTAAATCCAATACCTTAGCTAAATGCCAAGCAATAGCCTCTCCTTCTCTATCAGGGTCGGTTGCTAGATATACATAATTAGCATTCTTGGCTAAATCTTTCAACTGCTTTACTATTTCTTTTTTATCAGGACTAATTTTATAGTTTGGTTCAAAATTATTTTCAATATCAACGCCTAATCCTTCTTTACCTGTGGTTGCTAAATCTCTAATATGACCAACAGATGAAGTAACTGTATAGTCACTACCTAAATATTTGCCAATTGTATGAGATTTTGAAGGAGATTCGACGATTACTAAATTCTTTTTATTATCTTTTGTATTTTCTTCTTTCTTTTTTCTAGGCATAATGTCATTTCCTTTAACAATAAATAATATAAACACAAATTAAATTAAAATGCAATTTCATCCGCTTCTATCATCATAGCACCTTCATTTATTAATTTATTATTATTTATACCAAATTCATTAAAGATATCATAAGGCAAAACTCTTACTTCTTTTCCTAACTCTAAGGCTTCATTAATTGTAGTCATTGTTCCAGATTTTAAACTTGACTGCATGATATATATCTTCTCAGATAAAGCAGCTATAATCCTATTTCTAAAAGGAAAGTGATATCCAAGTGGTTTACACATCTTAGGATATTCACTTATTAATAAACCATTGTTTTCTATATCTTTAAATAATTTATAGTTACAACTAGGATATATATAATCAATACCACATCCTAAAACTCCAATTGTTTTTAAAGCATTTTGATGAGCACAAGCATCTATACCTTTTGCTAGACCACTTACTATAGTTTTATCTAAATTATTTTTTACTAATAATTCTGTTACTTTTAAACTATATTCACATGCTACTCTAGAGCCAACTATGCCAATGCAATCACTATTTAATAATTCAATATTGCCCTTATAATACAAAACTAATGGTGGATATCTTAAATTAAGAAAAGACTTAGGATATATATCATCGAAAATAGTTATCGCATTTGGCAACTCTACTATAGGTACAGTTTCTTTATTATTAATGGCTTTTAAAATCTTATTATAATCACCAGAATAATAATATGATATTGAAATTAATTCATTTCTATCCATCATAATATTATTCTTAAAAAATTTAATAATTCCTAAAATAATTTAATTTGTATTCGATCTTTACAAGGTTTATATGATAAACGATAAATATGGGTTATGCCATATTCATCTAAAGCTTCTAAATGCTTTTTAGTTGGATAACCCTTATTGTTTTTATAGTCATAACAAGGATATAAGATATCATAACCATACATAATATGATCTCTTAATACCTTAGCAAGAATACTAGCAGCAGCAATTGAAATAGATTTTGCATCTCCTTTAATAATATCTACTACATCATATCTATCTAAAGGCATAGCATCGGTTAAAGTTAGAGAATGTAGATTACTAGAATTTGATAATTCAATCATTGCTTGCTTAGTTGCTTCATATATATTTAATTCATCAATTACTTTAGGTTCAACAATTCTAAAAGCAAAATAATGACTATCTTTAATAATTTGTTTAAATAGTTCTTCTCTTTTTTTCTCACTTAATTTTTTAGAATCATTTATTTCATCATTAACATAATTAATAGGCAATATACAACAAGCAACGACTAAAGGACCACATAATGGTCCCCTTCCTGCTTCATCAATTCCCATAACATATTGATCATTTGACCAATACTGTTTCTCATATGTATTTTCTAGATTTGCTGCCATGTAATTCTACCTAATTTATTACTTCTTACATCTTTAAGTATACTATCAATTGCCTTTGTTGAATTAATCTCATTTTCTTTTAAAATCCATAATTTCTTTAAAGCAATTTCAGTAATTAAATCATCTTTATTTTCATCAACCTCATATCTTTTAGATATTATTCCTGGATAATTCTTTTTTAAATAATCTAAGGCAAATATCACTAACTCTTGTTTATCTAAAATATCATCATTAATAGAACCCATTAAGGCTAATAATCTAGCATCATCTTGATTTTCAAATTTAGGCCATAAAACTCCTGGCGTATCTAATAATTCTAAATCTTCATTGATCCTTATCCATTGTAAACTTCTAGTAACACCTGGCCTATTTTCAACCTTAGTTATCTTCCTTTTAACAATATTATTAATAAAAGTAGATTTACCAACATTAGGAATACCAACAACCATGGCCCTTAATGTTTTATTTCTAATACCTTTTGCCTTAGCCTTTTCAATTTTATCTTTTAATATTTCTTTAACCTTATTTACTACAATCTTACTTAAATTCTCATTAACAGAATTAACAACCAAACAATTATCAAAAGTATTAGCCCATAATTTATTTTGCTTTTCATCAGCCAAATCAGCCTTATTCAAAATAATCAATCTTGGCTTATTATTTGCCATCTGCATTAATATAGGATTACCTGATGCTTCAGGAATTCTAGCATCTCTTAATTCAATAATAATATCAACTAATTTTAGTTGTTCTTCCATTTGCCTTTTAGCTTTAGCCATATGACCTGGATACCAGTTGATATTTGTATTGCTTATATCATCCATTATTTTCACTTCCGTTCTCTATAATACTAACTTCATCTATAAAATTATCAAAGTCTGATTTATATAATCTATCTTGTTTGACTTTAAATTTATCATATTCTTTATATGCCAATTCTTTTGCAACTTTTGCGGATATTTTACCTGCGTCATGTAATATTTCTTTACCATTAAATTGTAAGAATGCATTTAACTTTTCTATCCAATCATTCATAGTCATAGCATTATGATTTTCTGCTTGAAATTCTGCATAATCCAAATACATCGTCACTATCCTATTCAAATCTTTTAATTCCTTTTCATTTAAATAGTTCTTTGCAATATCTACATCATATTTATAAATCGGGCCATTAGGAGAATTTTTCCAGCTAGTAAGTCCCATGTTTTCTTTTTTTGAATTAACTCTGTTATATATTATTTCAGCAGCAGTATTACCAGTTATTGCATAATGCAATTTGTTTTGAACTGTTTTAAAAAAATCTTTTGTTATCTCTGAATCTTTATCATAATCAATACTGCAGCTTGAATATATATCTGTTATTTTTTGATAAAATCTTCTTTCACTTGAACGAATATTTCTAATTCTTTCAAGTGTTTCTTCGAAATAGTCTTCTCCAAATATGTAGTTAGGATTTTTCAATCTTTCGTCATCCATAACCACACCTTTTATCATGTATTCTTTCAATATTTTGGTAGCCCAAATTCTAAAATTTGTTGCTTTTTTTGAATTTACTCTGTATCCAACTGCAATAATCATATCAAGGTTGTATATCTTTACAGGTTTTTTAGAATTATCAATGTCGGTTTTTCCGACGGTGTTATTTTCTTTTAGTTCACCAGTACTTAATACATTATTAATATGTTCTGTTATCGTACTTCTTCCTACGCCAAATAATTCAGCAATCAAATTTTGAGTAAGCCATATGTCGTTATTTATTAACATTACATTAACCTTAACATCATTATTTGAATCTCTGTAAATCAGAAAATCATGATTAGTTATTTGTAATTTTTTATTATTCATATGCAATTTCCTTTCTATACTTTTTTAATTTTAATTTTTAAATATAAATAAATGATCTATAAATTCATAATTATCATTAGTATATTTCTTTACTACATTATTCCAAAAAGAGAAGGCACTATCACTATTATAAGAAGGACTTATTTCCCAATTTCCTCTATATTTACCAAATAATTCAAATGCAACTTTTTCTCCAATATGATTTCTTCTATAATTAGGTATTACCATAAACTCTGCAATACTATGTCCATTTTTAAATACTTGCATATATGAATTAACCATCGCAAAACCTAATATTTTGTTTGTATCTAACTCTCTTATAAAATAAGCATCTCTATCATCATCAGTAAAATAAGAATTAAAATACTCATATTCAAAGATAGCATCTTCATTCATTCCATTTAAATCATTTGCACTTTCTTCATAAAGAGAATATTGCAGTAATCTAAATAAAATCTCTTTATTTTCTTCTCTTACCTTTTCTAAAAATATATTCATTTGATACCCAATCCCTTTTATTCTAAACTAACATATACTTTTTTCTTCAAGTTAAGATTACTATTTACACAAGAGGATTTGGCAACAAGTTGTTGCCATTTTTTATTATCAGTAAACTCTTTTTAAACTATTACATAATTTATGACTAACTGAATTTTCTTTAATTTAAATTCAGAATATATATTTTTAATATACAAAGTCACTTTGTTAATTCTTCTTTATAACTTCCAGATTTTATTGGCTTGTTGACATCAGCAAGCCAATCCTCGTAATAAAAATACTATTTTTCAAAAAGTTCTATGCTTCTATAAAATTATTTAAAGTTCTATCCAATATCTTTGTACTATTACACCATCTTTAAGTAT
>CAVCTP010000015.1:0-16476 GCA_963605145.1 Tannerellaceae bacterium | reverse complement strand
ATGTCACCATATTTTTCAAATACTAATCTATATGGATGTATCAAATCTACAGCATATTGTCCCTTACGATTATTGCTTAGTGAATGACATCTGCCAATATGAAACTTAATCATCATTTCTACAGTATCAGCAGCACTTATCTCATCAATGCGCATATGAATTTTCTCTGCCATCTTATTCCCATAGAATCTCTCAGCAGCTTTAGCATTTGTACAAATTTTCTCAATCTTCTTATTTTTGTATTTTATTTCCAAGCCATCACCTTTTAATAATTAACCTTTAAGGTAAATTTATAATATCAAAACTTTAATCTATATACAAGATTAAATTAACCTATGAGGTAAATTTTATATTTTCATCTTGAATAATTTCCTTAATTCCTATTTGAAAAATTTAAACCATATTTTTTGCTGATATATTTTTTAGGTAGATGGCAAACTAAAAGTCCATGGAATTCATGGGCTTTAGTATCAAAATATTTAAATGATTTATTATCCTTCAAATTGAGAATTATATAGTTTTGCGTAGAAACCATTCTTTTCCATTAATTGGTTATGGTCTCCTACTTCTACAACATCACCCTTATCAAGAACGATAATGATATCTGCATTCTTAATAGTTGATAAACGATGGGCGATTGTAAAGGCAGTTCTACCCTTTCTTAATCTTTCCATTGAATCTTGAATTAGATGTTCAGTTCTTGTATCAACACTTGATGTTGCTTCATCTAATATTAATATCTTTGGATTTCTTAAGAATGCTCTAGCAATCGTTAATAATTGCTTTTGACCTTGTGATATACCAGAACTTTCTTCGCTAACTACTGTGTCATAACCATGTTCTAAGGTCTTAATGAATCTATCAACATGAGCCATCTTACATGCTTCATATACTTGTTCATCTGTAGCATCAGGAGTACCAAACTTAATATTTTCTTTGATAGTTCCTTCAAATAACCAAGCATCTTGCAAAACCATACCAAAGATAGATCTTAAATCTTGTCTTGTATAATCTTTTATATCCTTATAATCAACATAAATTGTTCCACCATTTAATTCATAGAAACGCATTAATAGTTTTACTAGTGTTGTCTTACCAGCACCAGTTGGACCAACAATGGCTACATTTTTACCAGGGGCAACAAACATTGAAAAGTCATTGATGATAATCTTATTAGGATCATAACCAAACTTAACATTTTCAAATGTTACATTACCTTCAATATTTAAAGTACCATCTTCATTTCTAATAGAAACAGGATTAGTTGTATCTTTCTCCTCTTCCTGCTCATTCAATAATTCAAATACTCTTTCAGCTGCAGCTACCATTGTTTGAATAGTATTTAATAATTGGGCAATAGAATTAATAGGATTTTGTAGTCTTCTAACATAAGTAGTAAATGATTGAATATCACCAATATTCATTCTTCCTCTTATACATTCAAAACCACCAACAAGACATACTATTACATATGCAACATTTTGAATAAAACCTGTAGCAGGCATCATTATTGCGGAATAGAATTGTGATTTATATGCTGCATTAAATAATTCATTATTTAATTTATCAAACTTTTCAATTGATTCATTTTCATAGTTATAAGTTTTAACTACTAGGTGTCCTGAATACATTTCTTCTACATGACCATTAACTTCACCTAAATATTTAGAATGAGCACTAAATTGTTTTTGTGATTTCTTAACAATAAATGCTGCTAAGAAACCAGAACAAGGAATTGCTATTAATGATATTAATGTTAACTTCCAAGAAATTGTAAACATCATGAATAATACACCAATAATATTTACTAATGAATTTAATACTTGAGAAATTGTACTAGTTAAGTTATTGGCAATATTTTCAACATCATTTGTAACTCTTGATAAAACTTCACCATGACTTTGTTTATCAAAATACTTTAATGGTAACTTATTAATCTTTTTAGAAATATCATCTCTTAATTTATAAGATATACCAACCGCTACATCTGTATGAATAAAAGCAACAATATAATCCATTAAAGCACTGATGATATAAATAGTTAAAATCTTAATTATTAGTTTTCCAATAGCATCAAAATCAATACCAGCACCACCTTGATATTTAGATAAGATACCTTCTGATAACATAGTTGTTACATTACCAATTAATTTAGGACCATAGATACACATTACAGTTGAAACAACCATAACAAATAAACCCATAAATATCCTAAAGTAATATGGTTTTATATATTCCGCTAATTGTCTAATACTTGATTTAAAGTCCTTAGCTTTTTCTACTTTTTGCATTCTTGGTGGCATTAGGCTAATTCCTCCTGAGATAGTTGTGAATAAGCTATCTGCTTATATGTTTCACAATTAGAAAGTAATTCTTCATGCTTTCCTAAACCAACAATCTTACCTTCATCTAAAACAATAATCTTGTCAGCATTTCTAATTGTGGAAATACGTTGGGCAACAATAATAACTGTTGCTTTACTCTTTTTAATTAATTCACTTAATTCACTTCTTAATTTCTTATCAGTGGCATAATCTAGAGCGGAAAAACTATCATCAAAGATATAAATATTTTTATCCTTAGCTAATGCTCTAGCAATTGATAATCTTTGTTTTTGACCACCCGATACATTTGTACCACCTTGGGTGATTGGAGCATTAACACCATCCTTACTTGCGGATACGATATTCTCTGATTGTGATATCTTTATCGCATTATTTAACTCTTGCTCACTTACGTCTCTACCAAATTCAATATTAGATTTAATATCACCAGTAAATAAGACAGCCTTTTGTGTAGCATAGCCAATCTTATCTCTTAATTCACTTTGTTTCATATTGCGAATATCAATACCACCATAAGTAATAGAACCACCACTTACATCAAATAGACGTGGTATTAATTTAACAATTGTTGATTTACCAGAACCAGTTGAACCAATTATCGCAACTGTCTCACCTGGCAAAGCTTCAAAACTGATATCTTCTAGAACATTCTCCTCAGCTCCAGGATATTTAAAATAAACATTATTAAATACCAATGGACTATTAACACTAGGAACTTCTACAGGATTATCTATATCTAGAATTGTATTCTTTGTATCTAATACTTCCTTAATTCTTTTTACTGATACTAAAGATCTAGGAATCATAAAGAAAGTAACAGTAACCATCATGAAAGATATAACAACATGCATTGCATATTGTGAGAAGGCCATCATATCACCAATTGTCATAGCATCAATATCAATTTGCTTTGCGGAAAACCAAGTAATGCCTACTGTTAAACCATTCATAACAAAGGTCATAACAGGGCCTGTGATATTCATCATTCTTGATACAAATCTATCAACCTTACTTGATTCACTATTAATAGCATCAAACTTTTCTTCTTCTACAGTTTGTGTATTAAATGCTCTTATTACTAAAATACCATCCAAGAATTCTCTCATTACTGAATTAATCTTATCGGTTAACTTTTGTAGTATTTCAAACTTAGGAACCGCAAATATTGCTAGAACTATCATCATTGAAACAATAACGCCAATCGCAACAATTAAAAGCCAAGATACACCCGGATACTTAATTACCTTAAAGATAGCAGTAATTCCCATCATTGGTGACATTAACATCATTCTTAACATCATCTGAATTAATTGTTGAATCTTAGTGATATCATTGGTTGTTCTTGTTATTAAACTAGAAGTTGAAAATTTAGAAAACTCACTAGAAGAAAATGATTCAATCTTTTCAAATACATCTAAACGCATCTGTGCAGCTATTCTAGCAGCAATTCTTGTTGCCATATAAGTAGAAAGTAATTGCACAACTACTGATATTGCGGATATACCAAGCATTACCAGTCCAGCATGTAAGATGTAATTACTTTGAATTGTTTCTACATTCATGCCAACACTACTATATAAATCCTTAATATAGATTCTTACAATAGAAGAATAGTTATCACTTACAGATTGCATCTGACTATTAAGCTTATCCTTAATAGATTCAACATTCTCACCATTTACCTCAAGTCCTGCTTGTTTAGACATATAAGTATAAACTAATGGTTCTTGTAAGATATCTACTATATCACTACCATCATCTAGTAAGTAATAAGCATTGGTATTAAATACTATCTCTTGATTATCAACTAAAGCACTATCACCTTTATTAATAAGTTCATAATGACTCAATACTTTTGCATCATCTGATACAAAAAGCAAGATATCATTCATATCATCTTCTGTTAATATTTTAGGTACTTCCTCAGTAATACCACTATATTGAATACCACTAGTAACAATATCTGACATATGATCAGGCAAAGCTAATTCAGTCTGTACTTGGGTATAAGTTAAAGCAATAATCAATACCACATATAGCACATATTTTTTTAAGTATGAAAATATAAGCTTCATTTATTCTTCCTTTCTAAATTCTCATTTATCTTATCAATTACTATATAGAAACTCTCTAAATCTTTTTCATCAATTCCACTTAATAGTTCCTCTTCTAATTCATTCATCTTCTTTTCAAACTCATGATGTTTTTTCTTAGCATCCTCAGTTAAAACAATAATATTTCTTCTTTTATCTACCTTTGATTGAATTCTTTCAACAACACCCTTATCTTCTAAAGAATCAATAGTAGCCGCAATAGAAGCCTTGTTTAAATGAGTTACCTCTTGTAAATCCTTTTGACAAACTTCCTCATCTTCATGTTTAAATAAATAAGCAACTATTTGAAATTGTGTATAATTAATTTTCTTTTCTAGATCTTGCCCATCACAAAAATATCTTTTAATTCCCTTGCTTATTTTTCTTATTGAATTCAATACCTTTTTTTCCATATTATTAAATAGTTCGCCTCCGAACTATCTTAATCATTCTAGCATATGTAAGAATTAATGCAAGATAAATTTCTTTGCCTTCGCAACTAAAAATAATATGAACTTATTTATATTAGATATAAAAATAGAAAAAATATGCTAATAAGCGGCTCATATTCAATATTTTTTATATTTGAGCCGCTTATAAAACTATTTGTTAATTTACATAACATCAAAAAATAGATTTAGTTTAATTGAAAATACTTCGGTTAACCGATATAATATAAGTGCTATGATAATTGATGACCTTCTTAAAGATAAAAAAATGAGCCATTACAAATTAAGCAAAGAAAGTGGTGTTCCTCAAACTACTATTGCTGATATTTGTAGTGGAAAAGCAAAAATGGAAAAATGTTCTGCTATTACCTTATATAAATTAGCCAAAGTTTTAGATGTAACAGTTGACCAACTCTTGGAAGCCGATATGAATAATAAAAGTCAAGAGGATGATTATCGAAGTTCATTTGAAATTTTCAAAAGTAACGTTTGCCATCATGTAAAAGACATGGGCGCTTTGGACTTTATCATTGACATATTAGAAAATGATACAATTCGTAAACTTTACAATAAAAAGTGGTATCCAGAAGCATTATATCTTTTAGGTATGTTAGATTATCTTTCTAAATTAAATGATTTGCCAATTTGTACAAACTATAACGATATAAGAAAATGTAAACTTGCGAAAATTGTTTATCCATCTGGTATTTTAATCACAGCAGCCATAATGAATGATGAAAAAATTAAAGAAGAGGCAGTAAAAAAAGCTATTCCGGAGTTTATGAGATTCAATATTGTAGAAAACGAGGTGGATAAAGTTGCCTAAAACTACATTTACAAAAGAGAATTTAGATTCATATTTGAAAGAACTTGCTAAAGAATTTAGAAAAATAAATGGTAAAAAAATGCCAGCAAAGATTATCTTAACCGGTGGTGCAGCAGTACTCATTAATTATGGATTTAGAGAATTAACCTATGATATAGATGCTATTATACAGGCATCATCATCCATGAAAGAAGCCATTAATCATGTTGGAGATCGCCTAGGTCTTTCAAATGGCTGGTTGAATAGTGATTTCACAAAGACAAGTTCCTATACTCCAAAATTGATTCAATATTCAAAGTATTATAAAACATTTTCAAATGTTCTAA
The DNA here is from genome assembly GCA_963605145.1 of Tannerellaceae bacterium. Taxonomy (GTDB): domain Bacteria; phylum Bacillota_I; class Bacilli_A; order Erysipelotrichales; family Erysipelotrichaceae; genus Colivicinus. Next base: position 10,437 of record CAVCTP010000015.1, on the reverse strand, counting down.
GTATTCGCAGCATATCAGCTGAGTATTTAATTGCAATGAAATTAATGGCGGGTAGAAAATATAAAAATGATTTATTAGATGTTATTGGCATTCTTATCGAACAACGAGAAATGAATAAAGAAATTAGCCTTGATGGCATCAAGAAAGCTGCTTTTGATTTATATGATGGGTATGAAAAACTGCCAGAATTTTCAAGAAACTTTATTGAAACTACTTATCAAAGTTCAAGCCTAACAGCTTTATATGAAAGAACAAAAGACGAAGAAAAGCAAAACAGAGATATTCTTTTACAATTTGAAGACGATTATCCAAATGTTCTTAATGAGAATAATCTTTCTCATATACTAAATTCCGCAAAGGCAAAAAAGAATAATATTTAAAACCTTTTTTTATTCTAATTCCTAAAAAAGACCATGATGTTTTCAATTTGAATTTATTAACTCATTTAATTAAATGAATACATTATTTGAATAATAAAGGAACCTAATAAATAAGCAAGGCTACATGCTATTACAAAATATAATACCCATGCTTGGCTTACTTGCCCCTTTTTTAATAACTTATTAAAATCTAAAGCACTTAAGCCATATAAACTTAATACAAAACTTAATAAATATATTACTATCCTATAAATAAATTCTTGCATTATCCTTCTATCGCCTTTATTACTTTAGGTAATAATTGTTTCTTTCTTGATACTAATCCGGAAACAAAATTATTAACCATCTTCTTACCATACATATCTTCTAATATATAAGATTTATTACCAGCAGATAATAAGTATGAACCAGAACCACTAGGATTAGTAAGCATCATAATCATTAATTCATATGAACCTGACTTACATGAATCATTAAGATATAGTTGTAAATCATTTCTAATAGTATTAAATTCTTCTTTAGACTTACATGCTGCTTGGGCAATACCAACCTTTGTACCATCAAAGTTATATTCTTTAAAATCATCATAAACAACTTGAATTAATCTCTTTGATAATAAAGAATCGGTATGCATTATCATTTCCTTTGATAAGTTATTAGCCTTTATACCACTGATTTCTTCTAATCTTTTAGCTACTTGTAAATCTATTTTTGTTGTAGTTGGAGATTTAAAATTCATGGTGTCAGAAATGATTGCCCCTAATATTAGTCCAGCAAGTCTATCAGATATTTCTATCTTTGCATCAAAAAACTTTTGGGCAATTATCGTAGCAGTAGAACCAACACTCATGGTAGTAATATTTATTGGATTCTCTGATTCAAAACCACCAAGACGATGATGATCAATAATCTCTAATATCTCACCATCTTGTATCTCATCAATTGATTGTTTATATTCATTATGGTCAACTAAAATAAGTTGTTTTTTACGATAATTAAATAAATGATATCTCGATACAGCACCAACAATCTTATCATTGTCATCTATTACCGGATAAGATCTATGACGTGAGTTAGCTATCTTCTTACTTACATCTTGTACTGTTTCATTGCAATTGAAATGTTCTACATTTTCTTTCTTTTGCATTACATGTTCAATAGTAGGTATTTGATATATTAAACGTGTTGCTGTTAAAGGTGTTATTGCCGTGGTAATAATTGTAGTATCGGTATCCTTAGCTAGTTGTAAGACTTGCTTTGAAATAGGTGAACTAGTAACAACTATCAACATAGTTGCGCCTAAACCTAATGAATACTTCATCTTATCATCTTCATTTCTTGTTAGAACGATACTGTCTAACTCAACTCTAGATTTTAAGGTTGGGAAGATATGAATCTTACCACCTAATTTTCTAGTTCCTCTACATAACAATTTTCCCTCTAGAATCTTAACAACATTATCAATTTCAATCATCTTGATAATATCTTCTAATTGCTTATCGGTTTTTGTCCACATATAAGTCAAATCATCTAGAGAAACTATACCTTCTAGTCTTTTCTTCTTATCCGCAACAATTAAACTTCTATTCTTTTTCTTTAAACATAAATCTAAAGCTTCCTTCATTGTTAAGTCTTTACTTACAATGTTAGGCTTATCCATTGTTATCTCTTTTAATGTTGACCTAGCAGAATATAATCTTAAAGGATCCTCAAAAGAAAAACGCTCAAGTAAATATTCTGTTTCTGCATTAATTGAACCAAGTCTAGCAGCCACAGCATTAAATCCTAGAGCCTTTTTATATTCTGCATAAGCAATCGCAGAGACTATGGAATCTGAATCAGGGTTTTTATGACCAAATATATAGATTTCTTGATTTTTCATCTTATAACATCCATTATTTCTTCTTTTGAAATTGGACCCTCTCTTAATATTTTTATATCACCACTGCAATCAACAATTGTACTAGCCTTATCACCTCTAGCATCTTCACAAACTATTGCATCAATCTTATCTTGCATGCATTCATAAACATCATTCCATTTAAGTAATGAACCATTGCCTGAAATATTAGCACTAGTAACTAAGATTGGTTCTTGTAGTTTATCTATTAATTTCAATATCCATTCATCATCAGGAACTCTTATACCAATAGTCTTTTTACCACCAGTGATATAATCAGCAACACCATCTTTTTTATTAAAGATAATTGTTATAGCCCCAGGCATAAACTTATCAATTAATTTTTCACTACTTTCATTTGTATAAGCAACAGTATTAATCATAGCCTTACCACTACACATCATTGGTAAAGGTTTATTAAAATCTCTTCCCTTGGCTTCATATACTTTTTTAATGGCAAATTCACTACATAAGCAAGCCAAACCAAAAACAGTATCCGTAGGAAAAGCAACTATTCCATCATTTTTAAGAATAGTGATTACCTTATCAATATCTATCTTATTAAGTTTATTTGTCTTCATATAAGGAATATACTTCTGATACTGGAGTATGACATGTAACAGCAAGTATTAGTTTTGATAACATCCAACCAATTGAAAGAACCTTAATCTTTGTGCTTTCTTGTAACTCTTCTTTTGGAATAGAAATAGTGTTAGTAACTACTACTTCTTTAATAACAGAATCTTCAATTCTCGTAATAGCATTATGTGAGAAGATACCATGAGATACACATACATAAATATTTCCAGCGCCATTTTCTTTTAAGATATTAGCAGCAGCAATTAAAGAACCACCAGTATCGATAATATCATCAACAATAATTACATCCTTACCACTTACATCACCAATGATGTTGCAAGCTTCACAAACATTAGCTCTTGGACGTCTTTTATCTATGATGGCAATTGGACATTCCAACATCTCAGCTAAAGTTCTAGCACGCTTAACTCCACCATGATCTGGAGAAACAACAACTATCTCATCAGGATTAAATTTCTTTCTTCTTAAATATTGGCCCATCATAGGTACAGTAGTTAAATCATCAACTGGACATTCAAAGAAACCTTGAATTTGAGCAGCATGTAAATCAAAGGTAACAATACGCTTAGCACCAGCTTTTTCTAATAATGAAGCAACTAACTTTGCACTAATGGGCTGCCTTGGTAAAGCCTTTCTATCTTGTCTAGCATAACCAAAATAAGGAATAATACATGTTATCTCACCTGCTGAACTTCTCTTTAAAGCATCAATACAAATTAATAATTCCATTAATGATTCATTAACAGGTTTTGATGTTGATTGAATAACATAAATATTCTTTCCTCTTACTGATTCACCAAGTTCTACTAAAGTTTCACCATCCGCAAAATGATTAACTATCGTCTTGCCTGGTTTAATATTTAAATAGTTACAAACCTCATTTACTAAATCTACAGATCTAGTTAAACCAATAACAACTACATCTTTTAAACTCTTATATTTAGCATTAGCATCATTTTTAGTAAATTTCTTAACAACTTTATTCTTGATTTCTACTTGTTCATACTCGATATTTTCGAAATCCTTAATTGATTCATTTGGTATCATGAAAGCTTCACAAATCTCGCCTTCACATATTGCAAGCGCAGCAGTATCTCTTTTTAATAAACGTTGATAATCTTCAGCATTCATATCAGGGAATAAAGGAGATATCATCAATGTCTTACCCTTTTTATCAAGTTCTTCTAATACTTCCTTAACATTACTTCTTCTAAAAGTACCTGGATATCTTTGATCTGCCCCAACGACATAAATATCATCAATACTTTCTGTTTTCTTTAATTCATTTATTGCATGTACTAATAAATTTCCACCTAAATAAGGTGCCTTAACTAATTGTTTCTCTTCGTCATTTTTTATAAAGATTATCGCGCTATTCATATTCCTCTCCTTGTTTAAATTAATTCTATCATTAAAAACTAAAGCATAGATTAAACTTGATAAGTATTTGCCTTTTTTAACAAGTTATATGTTCCCTAAAGAAAGCACATTCTTCATCATTACAAATTTTTGCCTCATCAAGCCTATGATCAAGATGGAATACATGGCCTATTTGCTTATTACCCTTTTCACCATATATTTTACATTTACTTTCAACACCTATTCTTTGTAGTCTTCTATATAATGGCTTAGCCATAAATGAAAGAAAATCCTCATATGCTGACATTATATAAGTAGGCGGATAATCCTTAGTTATATTTCTATTTACCTTAAATTGAGGAAGATAGTCTTGATAATTATCAGGAAGATAATCTTTTGTCATTGTTTTATCATTTGGTGGCAATAATCTACTAACTGGTAAAACATAAACACCACAATTTAAAGCAATAGCATTTAATTTTATATCAACAACTTCAAAATTAAATAACTTTTGATATTCCTTATTTGTCAAAATACAAGCTGATTGTTGTAATAATTGTCCACCAGCTGAATCTCCTACCGCAAACAAATTATTAATATCAATAAAATATTTATCATGATTTTCTTTAATCCATTTAAATACTTTAAAGATATCCTCAAGTTGAGCAGGATACTTATTTTCTGGTGCTAGTCGATAAGTGAAGTTAACAACCGTAAATCCTCTTCCAGCAAGAGCCATACAATAATGTTGATATAACTCTTTATCACCATATACCCATCCACCACCATGAATACTTACAATTGTTGGTAATAAATCAATATTATCTTTTAAACAATAAACATCTAAAACATTTTCTTTATATGGACCATAAACAATATCATCAAAACGTTTAATATTTTCTGGTGTTACAAGTCCTTCATCTCTTATGGCATCACTAATTGCCCAATCGTGTCTTATTTTATTTACTGATTCCATTGACATAATTATTAATCTCCTATTCTATATTTTTAAGGTTTGTACCTTTAGTTTCTTTAACTTTGAATATTATAATTATCGAACAAATTAACATACATGGAACAATTATTGAAGTAGTCGCAACATTTAAACCAAACTTCAACAATAAAAGCATTTGTATTGCGATTCCTATTATGCAACCTAACATCATCAAAACATTAGCACCTGAAGTAACAGAACTTCTTAATCCAGTTGGTACCTTCTCTAAAAATAAGACGCTTAAATAATCACCACAGACCCAATAACTTCCTAAATATATTCCCTCAATTAGACCAATAAGGTGAGGATTAAAACCATGTGCACAAGCATAAATAAAAAATATAAAACCAGTGGCCACACATAAAGATGTAATTACAACTACTATTTTTCTGCCTAATCTATCAGCTATAGGTCCTGCGATAAAACAAATAAAAGCATATACAAAAGGATAGATATACATTGCCGAGGTAATATCACTACTACTCATACCATTAATTGTCATCAATGATTCAACATAACTATAAGCTGGTAAAGCACATATACCATAAAATATATAAGCTAGCACTGACATACTTAATGCTTTATTACTTTTAATATATTTAATTGAATCTTTTAAATTGTTATTTTCCTTAATTTCTTTTATTTCATTTTTATGTTCTAGATTATATATACGATTATCTATAAAAACATCTGATTCTTTCATAAATAAAATAAAACAAATGAAAATAAAAATACATAAAATGATTGGGCCTAAATAAAGTTTGCGCCATAAACTCATATCATTATGTAAGAGATATTGTCTTTCTAATGGTACAAATAATAAACCTAAAATTCCTATTGCCTTAACAAATGCAAAAGTAGAAGCACTTTTATCTTTTGGCGCAGATTCCATAATATAAATCATTTGTATATCATTTTGGGTAAAGAAAGAATAGATTGCCACTCCAATTAGATAGGTAAGAGCACTTCCTGATATAAAGGCTAATAACATACCCAAAGCGATACCACAAATATTGATACTCATCATAATCTTTCTACCAATCTTATCAGCCAAAGGTTTATAGATTACTGATAAAACTACAAACGCAGAAGTAATCATTGATAAACTTGAAAAACTCGCAAGACCCTGTTCATAGCTCATACCCTTACTTACAAAGAATTCATTAACGATTGCAGATTGAATATAAGTAGAAATATTTGATGATATTTCATTCACAAATCTCATCAAAATAATCACAAACATAAATAAAAGTAGATAATGTTTACCTTTACCTTTTTCTTTTTGTTTCTTTAATATTTTTAATTGATATTCTTCAAATTTACTCATTTAAAACAATTTACTTTAATCTTCAACATTGAAGGCTTATTCATCATCAGCATCATTTCTTCATCACCATTTAAAACTCTTAAAGTTTCCCAATTGCCATCAACATATTCACCTTCTTCAATGCTAAGATTCTGCATATATGGTCTATCCTTATCTAATGAAGCAAAACTAAGTGAAGTATGATAACCCAAAAATAAGAATTCATCTTTAGATAATCTTTCAATTAAAACAAAATTATCCTTTTGTTTTTTAGGAATAAAAGTTGTCTTTATTTCATATTCATCAAAGATTGTTTTATTAACCATTTTATTTAATTCTTTTGTATAAACAACAATATCAGATGTACCATATTTATTAATAATAATTGGCATTGCCCCTACTAATAATTTATTCAATTTACTATATTCATCAATATCAACGGGATAAGATTTACTTGTATCTGTGGCAAAACCAATAAGTGGGGCAAACCTTGATAAATCAAAACCACTATCATTGCCTATATCTTCAACACCAAAAGATGCATAACACATACCATTTAATTGGCCTATTAGATATACTTGTCTAGCCATCATAAATGAGCGTGGTTTAGATTCAGGCACATAAATAGGATTATTATTTTTATTAAATTCATTTAATACATCACAAAATTCATGAAGATAATTATCTGGGGCAAAGATATCTATTGATGGTGCAGCATACATCCATACTTCCATCATCTTTGCGATTGGACCGCCACTCGGGTATTCACCAGGTTTGGCATTTTTTGTGTTTAGCCAACAATTCACTGACATTGGTAAGTTATATTCTTTTTTACCAGCACTGGCTACATATTCTACATATTTTGCGGTATGATAAGCAATAAAAATTTCATGAGCTAAATCTTCAAAAACATTTTCCCAATTGCCACTTCTATTTTTTAAAACCTGATTCTTAACTTTTTCATCAAGACTATCTATATGATCATTAAGATATTTGATTAATTCAATTGGTACATCCTTTTCATATTCTAAAAGTGAAGCATCACAATAATCCATATCCCCACCTAAAAAACCTGTTTCATTTTCTACTTGGATAGTAATAACGGTTCTATTCTTATCAACCATTTTTATATGCTTCATGAGTTTTGCGAATGCTTTCGCATCTGCTTCCATAGTTTTCTTAGAAAATGGTGAAATTGTCGAATATGGCAGTTTCACAAGACCAGATTTTCTTTTAATGAAAGTTTCTCCTTTTACAAGTTCTGCCCTAAAGTGATTTTTAGTATCAACCTTTATCCATTCTGGACAATATGAACATTGAGCATTTTTCCAAGTACCAAACCAAAGAATACCTAATTTTAAATTATGTTTTTCAACTTCCTTAATAATGGCATCAGTTAAAGAAAAATCAAATTCGTTTTCTTTTGGCTCAATCATTTGCCAAGTTATTGGAAGAAGTACACTATTAAGATTCATGTTTTCTAATTTATCTAAAATTGGGCTTAGATATTCTATAGAAGAGGATGAAGAGTTATGTATTTCTCCTGATATCATATAAAAAGGTTTATCATCAACATATAAAACTTTTTTACCATTGATTTGTTTAATTTGTGCTGCTTTTTTCATATTGCCTCCCAAAAAAACAGGTCACACAAAGTGACCTGTAATTTATTTAATTAATCCCATTCAGCTCCAGTAACTTTGTCCATATCAACATCTTTTGTTTCTTTAATCTTGAAGATAAGAATCAAAATCGTAATTACCATGATAGGAACAAATAGAATTAGACACATTTGCCAGATTGGTACCCACGCGAACATGTTGTTTAATAATAGACCAACCATTGAAATTACACCACCAAATACAGCAATCAGTGACATAGTGCCCATTACAGAAGCTCTTAGATTTGTAGGTGCAGATTCAGCAGACATTGTTAAGTATACAGTATCTGATAATGACCATAATGAACCAATTGATAATCCATAGAATGCGCCAGCAACATATGGTCCCCAATTAAATACTTTCATGCCACCAATCCATAATAAGAATGTTACAAATGTGAAACATCCAAAGAAAATACATGCAGGTCTTCTACCCCATTTATCAGAAATAAATCCATTAAAGAAAGTAAATAAAGCATTGAAGATTGGATAAACAATCATAGCAGTATTTACTAGTTGTTGTTCACCTAAACCCTCAAGCATAATTGATTCATAATAACTTGTATAACCTGTTGCGCCAAAATATAATCCAGCAACTATAGCAATCCAACGTAATTGTTTATGTTTAAAGATAAACTTAAGTGCATTAAGAACACCACCATTGGCATTCTCTTTTTCTTTATTAGCTTCTTCTTCAGCAAGTCTTTCTTCATCTGTTTTTTCTAGATAAGCAATTCTCTTATTTAAAAATACAGGGGTTTCTCTAACCATGAAAACAGAAAGAGCACCAATAATTAACGCAAATACAACTGGGAAGAATAATACATTACGCCAACTAGCTGTGATATATTCACCGGCTTGTTGAGTTATAAATATTGAACGGAATATACCAAGTAATGATACAGATAATAAAGCGATAGCCTTAGTGATACCACATAAAGTAGCACGTTTTTCTTTTGGTGCAACTTCCATAATATACATAACCTGGACATCGTTTGATTTAACCATTGCGATTAAGATAACACCAATACAATAAACAGGTAAGCTTGGTGAAACCATAATAACAAGCATTCCTAATCCCATAACAATAGTGTTAATTACTAAGAATACTCTTCTACCAAATTTATCAGCTAATGACTTGTAGAATGGAAGAATAAACATACATACATATGAGAACATTGTAGCTAATGTCAATTCACCAAGTTTTGTTTGATAAGTAGCATCTGTTGATAGATTTGTAGGATAAGGAATATTAGTAAAGTTACATACTATATATGATTGTAATGAAGCTTCAACATTAGAAGTAATTTCATCAACAATATAAATTAATGCTAAAACAATTACCAATACTTTAAAGTAATTTTTAATTTGAGGTTTAGCCTGTTCCTTTTTCCATTTAGCGAGTTCTTTAGCCTCGTTAGCCTTTCTTTTCGCCTTATGAGCTTCGGACTCAGGCTTAATTTTCTTTTCTTTTGCCATATTATATTTATCTCCTATTTAAGTTAATTCTATCACTAAAATTAGAGGCAAAACTAATCTTGTGAAGAATTCACCTTTTTTGACAAGTTGATATTATCTTTCATATGTATAACTATACGTATTAATATGTGTTATCTTATAATTATTAAGGCATATTCAATAGGTAAGACTTAAATAGATCTCGCCTTAATGTTAAGGAGAAATTTTCTATGAATACAGTTTATTATCCAGCAGTATTTCATGAAGAAGAAAAAGGATATTGGGTTGAATTCCCTGATTTGCCAGGTTGTTTTACACAAGGCGATAGCGAACAAGAAGCATTAAGTATGGCAAAAGATGCACTAGGGCTTTATCTTGATGAAAATTTAGACAATATACATAAAGCTAGTTCATGCAAGCAAATTCAAGCATTATATCCAAATGAACTTGTAATGTTAGTAGATTGCAATCCTGATTTATATTCACGTAAATTACACTCAAAAGCCGTAAAGAAAACACTGACTATTCCAGAATGGCTAAATGATAAAGCTACAGCAGCTGGTGCTAATTTTTCCGAAATCTTAAAAGATGCTCTAATTAAGAAATACAATTTATAAAAACGGGGCATTTTTTACCTTTTCATACTCAAATAACGGGGCATTTTTGCCTATTTTTTATTGATAAAACGGGGCAAAATTAGTATATTTTAATTAGAGGTGTTTCTATGTATAGAAAAGATTCTGAATTTATCTCAAAATGGATTAAAAATTCAAATAATGC
>CAVCTP010000014.1:0-16656 GCA_963605145.1 Tannerellaceae bacterium | reverse complement strand
TAAAAAAGGAGTTCATCACGAACTCCCTTTTAGTCTTTAGTATTTTCCTACTATTTAGAAACGATACCTAGAGCACCTAATGCGAATGTTAATACGATTAGGATTAAGATAACCTTAAGTGCAGGGATACCTTTAGATTTGATTAACCAGTAGCATAGTGCAACTAATGCGATTGGAACAATCTTTGGTAATGAAGCATCTAAAGTAGCTTGAATATCGAAATAGTTAGGTTCACCATTTAAGTCAGTACCGATTTGTAATGGCTTGAATTTGATGTTAATCATTGATGGAACGAAACCACCAAGAACAGTCATACCTAAGATAGAAGCTGCAGTTTGGAATTTTGATAAAGTACCAGAACCAGCAACATCATTGATAACTTCAGCGCCCTTCTTATAACCATAGTTGAATAGAGGCCACTTAGCGAAGAAAGTAATTAAAGTTGGAAGCATTACGAATAAGCAAGCCAACCAGTTACCATCATTAGCCATACCAGCAGCAATGATCCAGAATGGTGGACGTAATAATACAGAAGAAATTGTATCGCCAATAGCAGCTAAAGGACCCATTAATGCAGATTTTAATGAATCTGACATATCCTTTTCGTAGCTTTCTTCTAGAGCTACACAAGCACCGAACTCAAGAGCTGAAGCAAATGGGTTAGTGTTGAAGAATTGAGCATGTCTCTCTAATTCTCTACAACGTTCTTCGTTGTCATCGTATAATTCCTTAACAATAGGAACCATAGCGTAGCCCCAACCAGAACCTTGCATCTTTTCATAGTTCCAGCACCATTGAAGTACTAGATTGTGTCTTAAACAAGCACTCGATAAAGCCTTTGCAGACAACTTTTTATTAGTTTGAGCCATTATTGAGCACCTCCCTCAATTACATTCATGAATAATGCACCAAGTGCTAAACCGATTAGAGCTAAGCAGATAGTGTTTGCGCCTAAGAATGCATAGCAAGCATAACCAATGATTAAGAATGGCCAGTACTTCTTGATATCCATGTAAGAAATTAGAAGTGCGAAACCAACTGCTGGTAATGCGCCACCAACGATTGCTAAACCGTTAGCAATCCATTGAATAGATGTTGCGAATTCAGTTAAAATTGCAATCTTGTCTAGTAATACAAAGCCGATTGCTACAGGGATAGCTCTAGTTAAAGTCCATGGAGTTAGACCCATGATAGTCCAGAACTCAAATCCACTGATAGAATTTTTAGCTAAAGAACCTTCAGCTAAGTGTTGGAAAGCAGTAGTAGTTGCTCTTCCAAGAATGTCCATTTCTGACATTAAAGTTGCGATACCAGTAGCTACTAAGATACCAGCATCAAATGTTTGACCTTGAGCTACTAGAGCAGCGCCGAATGCAGCACCAACAGTGTAGTCAGGAATTGTAGCACCACCGTAAGTATAGAAGCCTAGGTTCATTAATAGACATGAAGCACCAACTTCAAAACCAGCTTGTACATTGCCACATAGAGCACCTGCTACGATACCAGAGAATAGCATATTATTAAGAGCTAAACCTGATAAAGAAGCAACTGTACCGAAACCGATCCATAAACCTACGATAATACCAATAACTAAATTGCTCATAAGTTTTTTATCTCCTTTGTAACTACAATTATAGAATGAATGCGCTTACATTGCAAGCAATTGTCACATATTTTCACATTATTTTGTTTTTTATAAAACCCCACAAAATAAGGCTATTTTTAAAATTATTAAATTCCAACAAAAAAATTTTTTAAAAATAACGCAAAATATGTGTTTAATAAAAGACCATTTCTGGTCTAATATTAAATCTTCTTCAACATCTTTTTAATCTTCAATTTTGTATCTCTAGTAGTAGTATCAATAAACATTTCATAAGTAATATATTTAAAGTCTACTGGCAATATATATGGTCCATAACCATTAGAATAAGATAATAAATATTGCTTATCTAAATCTAATTCATTTAAATATTCTGAGAATATCTCATTAGGGAAGAATATAAGTTTAACGCAACCCATATCCCAACAACTTAGTATCTGTGCAGCTAGTGGCATACCTAAGAATTGTTTTGTTTGTGATAACTTTTCTCTCATTTGTTGGCCAATCTTAATGGTTTCCATCTCTCTAGGACTTAAATCTGCCCTAACTTTAGACATATCAATTGGATTGAACTCATGTTCATATACCATATCCTCTTCCTTATATATTAAAGTTAATGGCTTTTTCTCGGTGTCTTTCTTCATTAATTCATCTACTTGTAAATATAACTTCTCAGCTAGTTCAACCATAGATTCATAATCTTGGCCACTTCTTGTAAATCTAGAAGAAATATCTCCTGATGGTCCTAAAGAAAAAGTATTATCACCATCATTACCATGATTTTTCTCTAATAAATTTAAAACATAACCCGGATATTCAGCTGAGAAAAATGGTGAATTAGCCGCTAATATTGTTGGATGACAATTATTAATAACCCAATTTAATAATGGTTTATCATTACTATAAAACCTTATTAATACTAAAAATTCATTACCAGTTTCATATCCTGAAATTCTAGAATAACCTACAACATTACATTTAATTCTTTGATATGATGCCTTAACCTCACCTACTTCTTCATATTCCATGTCTACAATACCATCCTCTAGTATTGGAAGTAGCCAATCAACATAATTCTTATCTCTAACATTATTAGCGTAATGGGTATGAGTTGTAGAAGTAATTAAATGTATATTTTGATTATTTAATCTTTTTCTAATCTTTTCTTGTAATAAATTTCTATATTCTACAGTAAAAGCCAATAAATCCATTGATAAATGAATTAACCAATTATTATCATCTTTAAAAGAAAATACTCTAGCATATAAATGATCTTTAAAGGTACTCAACATAGTAGTTTGACATGAATGACCACATTGAGTTGTAGGAAATGGTGCCTCAATATTTATTTTCTTAAAACCATATTTCATTGCTCACTATCCTCACTAAATGCTTTTCTTGTCTCATATTCTTCTTGCTTCTTTTTCATTGATTCTTTAAATGTTTCTACAACTAAACCATGATTATAATAAACATTTAAATATTTAATATTCTTTATCTTCTTTTCATAATTTAAAATTAAATCCTTATTAGATTCAAATGCTCCAACTAACATATTAGGAATGATAAAAATACAATCAGGCTTATTAGGATCATAAGTTACATATACATTACCCTGAGGTATAGATTCTTGTAGAGGAGCAAATTGATCATATATTTCCATTTTATGAACCTCTAAGTTTTTATCGTAAATAGTTACTGATAATTTCCAAATAACATATTTTTTTAAAGCAGCATCTTTATGTATCTTCTCAAATACACCACTTTCAATTCTCGCAAGAGCCATATTACCCTCTTGTACCATCTTAGTAATTATCTTTCTATCAACATTAACTTCTAAATAATGATAAATAGAAATAAATATTAAAGAAAATACTACTATACCAATAAATACATATACTACAAATGACTTTATCTCTTCCATCTTAAATAAACATATCAATAAAGCAATTGCCATAATAATTGAATAGATAATATAAGCAATATTAAATTTTTTAATTAATTTTAGTCTCATGATAATAACCTCTTCCCATTACAATTTTATCATTAATAATTTTAAGATATCATAGTTGTAAGAAAACAATATCAAAAATATGGATGGTGAAAAATATGTTAATAAGTGAAGTTATTCAAAATGTAAAGAATTATTGTAAAGGAACCTATCATGGTTTACCAATTGATGATAATACTACTAGAGATAAGATATTATATGGTAATCCTAATCAAGAATGTAAAGGAATAGTTACTACTATTTATGCTTCTGTTGATGTTATTAAAAAGGCTCATGAATTAAATGCCAACTTCATAATTGTTCATGAAGCATTATTTTATAACCATGGCGATCATCAAGATTGGTTGAAGGATTCTAATAATAAAACTTATTTAGATAAGAGCAAATTATTAGATGAATATAATATTTGTGTTTGGCGATGCCATGATTATATTCATTCGGGAATTAAATATAAGGATGGTTATATTGATGGTATATTCTATGGTTTAGCCAAGGAACTAGAATGGGATGATGCCATAATAGGAAGTGGTGAAGGAAACAACTTATATCTAGAATGTAAAGAAAGTTGTGCTAGAGAAATTGGCCAAGAACTAATTAATAAGATGCATCTAAATGGTTTAAAATGTATCGGTAATCTTGATGCTAAGGTCACAAAGATATATGTCTGTGGTCATATTATGGAAAATAGTAAGGCTAATCCTATAATTGAAAAGATAGATAAAGAAGATATAAATCTTATCCTTCCACTAGAATTAATTGATTTTACTCTAACAGAATATATAAAAGATAGTGCACAGCTTGGCTATAATCGCTGTATCTTAGCCCCAGGCCACTTCAACATCGAAGAACCAGGCATGAAATATATGGAAAAATGGTTACCTGAAGCAATAAATGAAAATATTAATATAACCTATGTTCAAGCTGGCGATATGTATAAATTTTTATAAAAGGAATGAATATGAAAACATGTCTATATAATGGAAAAATATATCAAGGAAATAAGAAATTTTGTGAAGCAATTCTAATAGAAGATGGTGTTATTGTAGATGCTGGAAAAATGGAAGATGTTTTACTTAATGCCACTAACTTTAAAGCAATTGATTTAAAGGGAAATACAGTTCTTCCTGGTTTTAATGATTCCCATATGCATCTATTTGAACTCGCAAATACCTTTGCCCAAGCAAATATCGCAAAGGCTAAATCTATTGACGAATTAATCAATATCGTTAAACAATTTATTATTGATAATCCCAATCTAACAAAAAATGGCTTATATGCTAGAGGATTTAATAATGATTACTTTTCAGATGATAAACGTTTAATGAATAAAGATGACTTAGATAAAATATCCAAAGATATACCAATAGTATTATCTAGAGTATGTGGGCATGTTTGTGTTGTTAATAGTTTGGCCTTAAAACTATTAGATGAAAAATATGGCTTAGATAATTTGCCTTGTAGCGAAGTTTATAAAGATAGTAATGGTAACTACAATGGTGTATTAAGTGAATTCTCTGTTTTTAAGGCAGCAGCACTAATACCAGAAATAGATTTAAAAACTAAGAAAAAGTTATTATTAAAAGCTTTTAAATATTGTGCTTCTGTTGGTTTAACTAGTATTCAAAGTAATGATATAAATGACTTCGAAAATGAACAAGATATCATAGAAACAATTGATGATTTATATAATACAAATAAAGATCTTATAAGATATGAATATCAATGTTGTTTTAAAGATTATGATTCATTTAAAAAGATAGTTGAAAATAATAAATATAAATTAAATAAAACAAATAATAAAGTAACTTTAGGCCCATTAAAACTATATAAAGATGGTTCTCTAGGTGCTAGAACCGCCGAGTTATATAACGATTACAATGATGATATTGGCAATAAAGGAATTGCTGTTAATAGCAAAGAAAATATTGAAAAATATGTAAGATTAGCTAATAAATATCATATTCAAGTAATAACCCACTCTATTGGTGATAAAGCAATAGATGAAGTCGCAAGTGCTTATATAGATGCTAATGGCGATAAATTAAATAAAAATAGACATGGTATCGTACATTGCCAAATTACAAATGAGGATATCTTAAAAAAGTGCGGCGAAAATAATCTATATATTTTATATCAGCCAATCTTTCTAGAATATGACTTACATATTGTTGAATGTAGAGTCGGTAAAAAGTTAGCTAGTACTTCCTATGCTTTTAAAACAATTAGAAAATTAGGATCAAAAGTATCATTTGGTTCTGATTGTCCAATTGAAGATTGTAATCCTTTCTATAATCTACATTGTGCTATTAATAGATTAGATTTAAATAATCAACCAGATACACCATATAATCAAAATGAATGTTTAGATATCTATGAAGCAATTGATGATTTTACTGTTGGTAGTGCCTATGGCCAATTTAAAGAAAAAACCTTAGGAAAACTTGATATTGGCTATTATGCAGACTTAATTGTTATTAAAGAAAATATCTTTAATATGGATAAATTAAAAATTAAAGATATTAAACCATTAATGACGATGGTAAATGGTGAAATAATTTATAAAAGATAATGGACTATATTAAATTAATAGAAAACAAAATAAAGCAAATAGAGACACAAGAAAGAATTTGTGTCCTATTTAATAATCTAAGTGCTGATACTAATATTTATGCTTATAAGGAAAATGATGTTATAGTATCTGCCAGCATCATTAAAGTTCCTATAATGTTGGCAATATTAGATTTTATATTACATAACAATATTTCTTTAGATACTATTATTAAAATTAATTCAGATGACATATTATATGACAATAGATGTTTTAATAATAAATATCAATTTAGTATTGAAGAATTATTAACTTGGATGATTACTTTATCTGATAATTCATCAACAAATGTATTAATTAAATATTTGGGTTTTGATAAGATTAATAATTATTTCAAACAAATAGAATTATTTGATACAAAATTAGAAAGATATATGCTTGATGATATTGCTACCAAAAATGGTAGAAATAACTATACATCCTTAAATGATATATATAAATGTTTTAAATATATAATAGATAAACAAATATTAAATGATACTTATTGTGAATTGGCATTAAATATACTATATAAACAAAAATCTAATAATCAAATTAATCGTTATCTTAATATAAAATTTGCCCATAAGACTGGGGAATTAGATTATTTAAATAGTGATACTGGCATATTTGTTTTAAATAATGAAACATATTTTATAGGTATATCAACTTACAATACCCCTTCTATATATGGTGATAAGGTAAATGTTGGCAAACTTGGTAAACTATTCTATAAATATATAAATAATAATTAGTGAGGTACAAATGAGACAATATTGGCGTAGCGCAAATCTATTAAATCCCTTACCAGTAGTACTAGTAACATGTGCTGATGAAAATGGTAAAGCAAATGTTATGACTGCTGCATGGGTTGGAACTATCTGTTCTGATCCGGTAATGCTTTCCGTATCAATTAGAAAATCAAGATATTCGCATGAAATAATTTCTAAAACAAAGCAATTAGTCATAAATTTAACTAATGAAAATCTTGCCTTATTTACGGATTATGCAGGAATCTATTCTGGAAGAAAAGTAGATAAATTAAATGGTGATGGCAAATATAAGGTTAATATAGTAGATTCAAAAACAGTTAAAGCACCAACAATTGTAGAAAGCCCTATTGCTTTAGAGTGTGAAGTTAAACAAATCATTGAATTAGGAAGCCATGATATGTTTATATGTGAGGTTTTAGCAACCTCAGTAGATGAATCTATCTTAGATAAAAATGGCAAGATAGATTTAAAGAAAGCAAATTTAATAAGTTATTGTCATGGTGAGTACTATACATTAGGTAAAAAGATAGGTTCATTTGCCTATTCTTCAAAGAAAAAAGAAAGGTCTAGAAGAATAGATCATAAAAATCGTAATAAAAAGAAATAAATGAAAATATTTTCATAATTATGAAATTTATTAAATTTTTTTACATAATTCTTTACATTCTTGTTGCTTTTTAAATATTCAAAGCATAGAATTAAAACTAGTTACTGAGATTTGGAGAAGTAGCTAAATAGTTCACTTATAGAGAGACTACATTTAGGTGAAAGTAGTTAGGGACATTTGGTGAAATACACCAAGGAGTAGGATTTATGAATTAAGTAATAGATCCCGGGGTGATAGCCGTTACAATTATCGGACTATGCGAGTATAAAACGCTAATTACTGTGATTTGGATAAGTAACTAAATAGTTTGCCTGTAGAGAGGTTACGGTTGGTGCAAGTAGCCAGTAAACATTAGTGAAATTCACCAAGGAGTAGGATTTATGAATAAAGTAGTGAATCCCGGGTTGATAACCGTTATAATTATCGGGCTATGTTGGTAGCTTTATTTGTTTTAAAGCTACAAGTAGTCTATGAGGTTATTACAGTGATGTAATAATGAATTAAGGTGGTAACACGATAATATCGTCCTTTAGATAAGGACGTTTTTTTATTAGGAGGACAAAAATGAAAAAGTTATTAAAAGCGTTACTAATTTCAGTACTACTATTATCGATGGTAGGATGTAGTTCATCAAGTGATGAAACTGTGAAATTCCATGTAGGTGTTGTGCAACTAACTCAACACGATGCCCTAGATGCAGCAACTAATGGTTTTGTGGATACATTAAAAGAAGAATATGGTGATGCTATTGAAATTGATGTTAAGAATGCTTCAGGCGATAGCGCTTTATGTTCTACAATCGCTAGTGGATTTGTCAATGAAAATGTTGACTTGATTATGGCAAATGCTACACCTGCTTTACAAGCTAGTGCTTCAGCAACCAATACTATTCCAATTCTTGGCACTGCTGTTACTGAATATGGTATTGCTTTAGATATTGATAACTTCACTGGTACTACTGGTACAAATATTTCTGGAACTTCTGACTTGGCAAATCTAGAGGAACAAGCCCAAATGATTCTAGATTTAATACCTAGCGCTAAAACAGTTGGTATCCTCTATTGTTCTTCAGAAGCTAACTCTGTATATCAAGTTGAAGTTGTTAAAGATTATTTAACTAAAAAAGGTATAACAGTAAAAGAATATGCTTTCACTGAATCAAATGATATTTCATTAGTTGTAGGTGAATGTTGTAATAATGTTGATGCTATATATATTCCAACTGACAACAAGTGTGCTGATTGTGCAGATACAATTGATGGTGTTGCTAGACCTGCTGGTATCCCTATTATTTGTGGTGAAGAATCAACTGCTTCAAAATGTGGTGTTGCTACTCAAACTATCTCTTACTATGAATTAGGTGTTATTACTGGTAAGATGGCTATCAAGATTTTAAATGGTGAAGCTGATGTATCAACTATGCCAATTGAATACTACTCAGATTACTACACAGAAACTAAAAAATACAACAAACAAATTTGTAGCGACTTAGGAATTGAAATTCCTAGTGACTATGAGGAAATTGAGTAATGAATATTGTTAATTTAATTAATAGAATCCCAGGTGGTGTTGCCCAAGGCATCATCTGGGGTATTATGGCTTTAGGTGTTTATATAACCTTTAGAGTATTAGATTCATCAGATATGACAGTTGATGGATCATTTACTTGTGGTGGTGCTGTTGCGGTAATGCTTATTGTTAATGGTATTAGTCCTATCATTGCTTTGTTAGCTGCCTTTTTAGTTGGTGTAATATGTGGCATGTTAACTGCTTTGATTCATACAAAATTAAAAATTCCAGTAATCTTATCAGGTATCTTAGTACAATTTGGTCTATATTCTATAAATCTTAGAATCATGAATATGTCAGCCAATGTTTCATGTAATCCTGATAAATATAATGTTTTATTATCCTTAAGAAATATCCCTACCGCAATTGTTATTTCTTTAATAATTGCCATCTTCTTAATAGTTGCTATGTATTGGTATTTTGGAACTGAACAAGGTTGCGCTATTAGAGCTACTGGTAATAATCCATATATGGCTAAAGCTCAAGGAATTAGTATCAATACAATGAAAGTAATTGGCTTTGCCATTGGTAATGGTCTAGTAGCTATGGCTGGTGGTTTAATGGCTCAATATCAAGGATATGGCGATGTCAATATGGGCAGAGGTGCTATCGTTATTGGTTTGGCTGCTATTATAATTGGCGAAGTATTATCAGAAGCCATCTTCAAAAAAGGTTGCCAATTCTATACAAGACTAGCTTTTGTAATAATTGGTGGTATTGTATATTACTTAATCATGGTTATAATCTTATGGTTGAAAGTTGATTCTAATGATTTAAAACTAGCTACCGCAATCATTGTCACCATTTGCCTAGCTATTCCTAATTTCCAGAAAGGAAAGAAAAAATGCTAAAGATAGAAGATTTACATAAAACTTTTGATGCAGGAACAATTAATGAAAAAGTTGTTCTAAATGGTATAGACCTAACCTTACAAGATGGTGACTTTGTAACAGTTATCGGTTCTAATGGCGCTGGTAAATCTACTTTATTAAATGCCATTGCTGGTGTATTTATTGCTGATAAAGGTAAGATACTTATCGATGATAAAGATATTACTAAATTAAAAGAACATGAAAGAGCTAAATATATTGGTAGAGTCTTCCAAGATCCTAATAGAGGTACCGCCTCTGATATGTGGATTGAAGAAAATCTTGCCTTAGCTTTAAGAAGAGGAAAATCAAGAACTTTAAGACAAGGCATAAGCAATGAAGAAAGAAAACAATATAAAGAATTATTAGCTGAATTTGATTTAGGACTAGAAAATAGATTACAAGATAAAGTTGGTCTATTATCAGGTGGTCAAAGACAAGCTTTAACACTAATTATGGCAACTATTCAAAAACCAAAGATATTGCTTCTTGATGAACATACTGCTGCCTTAGATCCTAAGACTGCTAAAAAGGTTCTTGATGTAACTGACAAAATAGTTAAAAAACATAATCTTACAACATTCATGGTTACTCATAATATGAAAGATGCCATAGAACATGGTAATAGATTAATCATGATGGATGGAGGAAAAATCATCTTCGATATTAAAGGTGAAGAAAAGAAAGAACTAACAGTAGAAAAACTACTAGAAAAGTTCAATGTTGTAAATGATGCCATGCTACTAAAATAACGCTTATATGCGTTATTTTTCTTTATCCAATATATTAAATAATTCAGGAAGTTTTCTTATCCTATAACCATGGTAGTACTTACATGGTCTTTCGCTGTCTTCTAAAATCCAAACTGGCGTCATATTAGCTCTTATGGCTCCTAAGATATCAGAAGAAAATACATCTCCTACAAATAAACATTCATTAGGTAAAACATTAAGCCTATTAGCCATAATTTCAAATACTTCTTTATTAGGCTTATTAATACCAACTTCACCACTTACAATAATTTCATCAAAATATTTACTAACATCTACCTTAATAATCTTTTTTCTTTGTGATTCGCTTTGACCATTTGATAAAATCGCAAGTTTATAATCTTTTCTTAATTTAGTGATAACATCAATAAATTCATCTTTTAATACGGCATATTCACCCATCTTGTCATATAAATATTCGGTATAATCCTCTTCAAAATTTTCAGGAAGATAATCCTTATATTTATTAATAAATGGTGCTAATCTAAATTTACAATTTATAGTTCCATTACAATCATCAGTTAGATAATCTTGTAAAACAGCCTCATATTCAATATCATTTAAATCCTTAAAGATATCTCTAGCATAAGCATCAAAAACATCATAAGCATTCTTTTGTCTATTTGATACTGTGCCATCAAAATCAAATATTATAGCCTTAATCATTATTAGTCTCTGCCTTTTCTATAAGTTTCTTACATTTTCTTTCAAATTCTGGTCTTTCCATCATGATAACAGCATCACAACCTAGACACTTTATCTTAATATCAGCACCCATTCTTACAATCTTAAAGTAATGAGATTTGTGACAAGGATGGTCTTTTTTCATTTGTACAATATCATTTAAACCATAATTTTCTATCATAATAATTCCTCGCTATCTAAAATAATGGTAACTGGTCCATCATTTAATAAATCAATCTTCATATCAGCACCAAATATACCCTCTTGAACTTCTAGATTTAGTTTTCTTAAACAATCATTAAAATATTTATATAAGACAATAGATTCTTCACCCCTTCTAGCATTAGTAAAACTAGGTCTATTACCCTTCTTACAATCCGCATAAAGAGTAAATTGGGATATTGATAAAATCTTACCATTTACATCATAAATTGATTTATTAATCTTGCCATTTTCATCATCAAAGATTCTTAATTTCGCAAGTTTCTCAGCCATCTTTTCAACTATAGTTTCATCATCATTTAAACCAATGCCAACTAAAACCATATAACCGATATCAATCTTACCAGTTATTTTATTATCAACAGTACATGAAGCATGGTTTACTCTTTGAACAACTAATTTCACAACACTAGTATAACAAAAAGTAGATATCTCATTTATCTACTTTTTTAAATTAATTATTTTTAACTCTTATCCACAAATCAGAAATGATTTTTAAAGTTGCCTCATCATTGACAAATACTTCATCTTTGTCAGTCATGTCTCTAGGGATATAGGCTTCATTGCCATCAAAATCAGCATCAGGAGCACTTAAATCTTGTAGGACCTCTGCATTCACGGAAGAATAGCCAACATAAGAACTATTTTCATATGCTGCATCATAATCCGTAATGTAGTTTATAAATTTATAAGCATTATCAACATTCTTCGCATTATTCAAAATAACCATCGCATCAACAAAGTAGTTAGTTCCTGATTCTGGTACAAAGAAATGCATATTCTCATTTTCACTTAAAATATAAGCAGCATCACCAGAATACATAAAGCCTAGTGCCTTTTCCCCATATGTTAAACCATCAATACATTCATCTGTCGAATATGATGGCTCCATTGTTCTAGCAATCTCACATAACCACTCATAAGCCTCATTTAATTCATCAGTATCACTAGTATTCATTGAATAACCTAATTGCTTTAAAGCAACCATAAAGATATCTCTAATAGAGTCATACATATATATTTGTCCCTTATATTTTGTATCTCTAAAGATATCCCAACCAAGACTTTCTACATCTTGACTGTCAACAATTTGGCAGTCGTATACAATACCACCATTACCCCAGAAATAAGGAATAGAATAATCATTATTAGGATCAAAAGCCATATTTTTAACTCCATCATATAACTTATCAAGACAAGTTAATTTAGACTTATCTAACTTTTGAACCATACCTTCCTTGATTAATCTTTCAATCATATAATCACTAGGAATAACAATATCATAACTTGTACCAGTTAATAATTTGGTATACATTAATTCATTAGATTCAAAGGTATCAACAACTAAATCAATACCATATTCATATTTAAATTGTTCAACTACATCATCACTAATATATTCTCCAGGTAAATAAACTCTTAATTCACCATTTTCATAATTACCATTAAGAATTATTCTAAAACCAACAAAGAATATAGTTAAACATAAAACTAAACTAATCAACTTTTTCATGTCCAATCAGCCTCCTTTGTTTTAAAACAGGAACTAAATTAATAACAATTAATATAGCACTTATACCTAATACAATTAATGAACTTAAAGCATTGATACTAGGATTTATTCTCTTACTTGCGGTATAAACATAAGTAGAAATATTACTAATTCCTGGACCCGTAGTGAAATAACTTATAACGAAATCATCAAAACTCATTGTAAAAGCAACTAATGCTCCAGAAACTATTCCCTCTTTAATTTGGGGAATAATTACCTTTGTTAGAGCTTGATATGGCGTACAACCTAAATCAAGTGCTGCTTCAAAGACATTATCATCTAATTGACGAAGTCTAGGATTTATTGAAAGCATCACATAAGGTATACAGAATACAATATGGGCAATTAGTAAGGTAAAGAAACCAGTAGGAACTTGTAAAGTCGCAAAGAATAACATCATACCAATAGCAGTAACAATATCAGGATTAAGCATTGGTAGATTATTAATTTGAGTTACTACCTCTTTTATTACCCTATTTGATTTACTTAAACCAATAGAAGCAATAGTACCAACAATAGTGGATACTCCTGTGGCAATACATGCTACCAATAATGAATAATATATTGATTCCATCATGCTTCTAGATTTGAACATCTTTTGATACCATTTCAAAGAAAAACCTGTGAAATTAGTTAAAGATTTAGAAGAATTAAAAGAAAATAATATTACATAAACAATTGGTGCATAAAAGAAAATCATAATAAGAACTAAATAAAGTTTTTTAAAATCAAATTTCTTTTTCATTATCTAGCCTCCTTATCATAATCAAATTTTCTTGTGAAATACATACTAATTAAAATAACAACAGTCATTAGTAAACTTATGGCACTACCAAAGTTCCAATCACCAGTAGTAACAAAATAGTTTTCAATTAAATTACCAACTAGTACATAAGAACCACCACCTAATAATTTAGGAATAGAGAAACTACTTACAGCAGGTAAGAATACTAAAGTAATACCAGAGATAATACCAGGAACACTTAATGGCAATGTAACCTTTAAAAATGCTTGCTTTTTATTACAACCTAAATCATAAGCTGCATTAATTAAAGATTTATCTAATTTAGAAAGTGAAGTATAAATTTGTAAGATCATATATGGTAAAAAGTTATAAACCATACCAATATATACCTTTAGTTCTGCTGGAAAGTTAGTAGCTAATAAAATACCACGCCAAGCATATGTTCTAACTAACATATTTATAAATTGAGGAGCAGTAATCAACAAAACCATAATTGTTTGTTTATCAGCATCTAATTTACAAATAAAATAAGCCGCAGGATAACCAATTAATATACAAATAATAGTTGTTATTAAAGCAATCTTTATACTTCTTAATAAAACATTTAGGAATATAGAATCAGAGAAAAATCTAGCAAAGTTGTCTAAAGTAAATTTAACAGTAATTACACTATTTCCTTCTTTAGTAAAAGCATAAAAGACAATAATAAGCATTGGTACAACAATCAATATTATTGCCCATACTAAGTAAGGATAAACTAATCTTCTAAAGCTTTTCATCCAATCATCTTCTCCATTACATGAATATCATCTTTATCAAAATCTAGACCAACAATGGCATTTTCTTTAACTTTCTCTGTTGTATGAATCTTATATGTTCTACCTTCAGTAACAAATGTTACAGGATAATCACCTGGAACAATCTCATTTGGTTCAAAGTTCCATCTTACATCATCTATTTCAACTGGTGTTTCATCATCTAAGTACCAAGCATAAGCATCTGCCCAAGTCTTTAAATCAACTGACATAGCCATTGATTCTTTAATTTCTTCTACTGATTTATAAACATCAAATGCTTGAATACCAATACCCTCATCTTTATTTGTATTAACTCTAGGTAAAACAACATTAACAGAAACACTAATAGAAGTATTATTATCAGTCTTAAATGTTGCACTATATTTACCAGCCTCTGGCTTAATATTATGTTCTACACTAGTGATGGCAATTTCTTGCTCACTATCAGCATCCCATGCTTGAGCATTAGATCTAGCAATTATCTCAGCATCATCTAACTTATCAACATCTTCAATATCCATAGTAAAGTCTGTAGCATACATCTTTTCATTAGCTTCTTGATTAAAGATATCCTTATCCTCTAATACATGTAAGGTAACAGTTTTAGAAGCACCTTTTTTAGTTTCTACAATTACTTCATAATGAACACCTTTGAATAATGTTGAAATAACTTGGCCATTTAACTTACCCTCATTCTTCTTAACTATACGAATGTCTTCAGGTCTAATTACAACATCAACTGCTTGATTCTTATTAAAATCATAATCAACACATTTAAATTCCTTATCATCAAATTTAACTAAATAATCTTCAAGCATTATGCCATCAATAATATTTGATTGACCAATAAAGTTAGCAACATATCTATTTATTGGTTCATTATATATTTCGATTGGTGTACCAATTTGTTCAATATTACCATCTTTCATAACCACAATCTTATCAGACATAGTTAAGGCTTCTTCTTGATCATGTGTAACAAAGATAAAAGTGATACCAACTTCTTCTTGAATACGTTTTAATTCATGTTGCATCTCTTTTCTTAACTTAGCATCCAAAGCACTTAGAGGTTCATCTAAAAGAAGTACATCTGGCTCATTTACTAAGGCACGAGCTATAGCTACTCTTTGTTGTTGGCCACCAGACATCAAAGTAACATCTTTATTTTGAAAACTTGATAAACCAACTAATTCCAACATTCTATTAACCTTTGGTTCAATTAACTTTTCATCCATCTTCTTAATTCTTAAACCAAAAGCAACATTATCATAAACATTTAAATGTGGGAATAAAGCATACTTTTGAAATACCGTATTAATTGGCCTTTTATAAGCGGGAATATTACTTATCTCTTCCCCATTAAAGATCATAGAGCCCTCATCTTGTTGTAAGAAACCACCTAATATTCTAAGTAGTGTAGTCTTACCACAACCAGATGGACCTAAAAGAGTTACAAATTCATTTTTGTAGATATCTAGATTGATACCTTTTAAAACAACTTGACCATCAAACTTTTTGACAATGTTTCTAAATTCAATTAACTTTTCCATTGACATCCCCCTTAACAAAAAAGATAGGCTTTACACACCTATCTAAATATCACATTAAGCACTTTCTGTAGCAGAATGCAACTTATTGACCATTTTATAAGATGTGTATAACACTTTACAAAACTGAGCTTTTAACTCAATCAATAAGGTAACTAATTACCTTCCGTATTCCCCAAATACGGTTCTAGTTTCTTCAACTAGTTTTCGGTATTTGACCCGGCACCCGTTTGCCTTAAGCCTAATGGCGGTCCTTCTGTACATAAGTACCCTATAATTTAATAATAATTTTTTCTAAAATTCAATACTTTTTTTATCAA
>CAVCTP010000013.1:0-16732 GCA_963605145.1 Tannerellaceae bacterium | reverse complement strand
GTTGATTATCTATATAAGAATCAATATCATCGTTTATATAATTTGTACCAGTGGTGTGAAGCGCTTCATAACAATCATATAAATAATTCCATACATGAAATTTGCTAAATAGTTCGTCAAGTTGTTTACCAGTTAACTTTTTAGCAAATTTATATTGTTCAGCAGCAAATATCATAAATTTTCCTTGACTTGACATATTTAACCCTCCTCAGGAATATAGAATTCACCTGTCTCTTTTTCTTCAATAAACATATTAAATAATGTTAAAGGACTGAAATGCCAAAGTTTTGTATCTTCTTCTTCTAATAATGCATAAACCTTTGAACTATAAAACTCTTGAGTCGCCTTTACTTCATTATAAGAATATTTTTCAGCAATAAGATGCACTACTTGTGGCACAATTAATCCAATTAAAGCACTGAATTTTTCTTCATTCATAACATTTCCTCCGCTGGAACTGTACCAATAAATTTTAAATAAGAAAGTGCTTTTTCTGATGTAAACACGAGTTGATTGTATAATTTTTTAATTTTTAATGCTTCTAATGTCTGTTCTTTTGAAAGAACACCAGTAGTATACAATGTAAACGTTGTATATACATCATCATTTGCCACTGGGCCAAAAATCAAATCATATTTTTTTTCAAGATTTTTTCCAGAACGGTTATCAGATACAAAATTAAGCCAAGATTCATTAGGCTCATCAAATCGTAACAAAGAACATTCTGCAAATGCCTGTGATTCATCAATTTCATATATACTGACACACTTTATTCCTTCTTTGCGTCGACGTGTCACCTTATCCGCAAAGCCAATTGCCTGGGTTTTATTTGTTGTAGTATAAAAACCAAATCCAAAATCCAAAAAACGATCTTGCTTAATCAATCTTGGTTTAGAAACAACCACATTACTACCATGATACAAAATCATATCTTCCCTCCCAGAACTTTTATATAGAACACATCATTGTTTTAGTTTTTTTCTAGTTTTATTATCGCATATCATTGATATTGTTTTGCAGGTATGTTTTATACTCACCACATATCACTTAATTGTCCATCACTTTGGTAATAAGAATCCATATACATAACATATTCCCAATCGGAATCTTCAATAAATTCACGATATGTTTGTATTGTTACATGTAAATCCCCTTCCCAATAAGCTTCGCCAATATAGATATTATCTTCATCCATACCAATAATTATGGCAATATGGCCATCAAAGCCTACTAAGTCACCAACTTTTAACTTATCTATATCAACATCATAGATATAGGCTAATTCACCAAAATCACTAAAGTCTAGACAATCTTCACTTGGACCGGCACCAATATCACCACAATCATATCCAGCATTATATAAAGCCCAAGATATAAAGCCACTACAATCTAAACCATTGTTTTCAATTTCGCCAACTATCGATGAAAACAATTGCTTGCCCCAATATGCTGGTCCTTCAAAACTAGGAGATATTTCTGAATACTTTTCTTCGCTTAAATATAAACCATAATGGTAATATCTTCCCTCACCATCACAAATATCTTCAATTTCTGTTTTTCCTAATCTACCATTTTCGTAGAAATAATTTAACTTATACTCAAATCTAAGTAATAAGAATCTAGCAGCCTCTACCACACCAGCACGTGTTTTATAGCCAGCATTATTTATATGATATGCTAATGCATCATCTAATAATAGATTCTCTTCATAGGTATATCTATTATCTGGTAAGTATTGTTTATTATTATTTAAAGTTTCTGTTGTATATAAGTCTGTAACAATTATCTTTAGATTGTTACAATCACCTAAATCAACAATAGTATCTCCAACACCTATTCCTGTTAATATACCATTTGCATATGTAACATATTCTGAATCAATATTATTATTTATATCAATAGTAATTGATTCATTAAATGCTAGATAGATAGTTTTAGTATTTATTAATTCACAAGCTGTTGCTGCTTGGTTTTCTTTGTAGTAATGAATTGCTAAAATGCTTGTAATAAGCAACATGAAACTTAATAAAGTTGTTATTACCAATAATGCTCTAGTACTTTTTTTCACATTTAGATTATATATTAAAATTCATTTCCAACAAAAAAAGGTGGATGACCACCTTTTTTGAGTTTTCTTAATTTGCTATCAATTAAGCTAATAATCTAGAAACTAGACCAACGATGATTCCCCATAGAGAGAAGTCTTGGCCACCGAATACTAATAGCCAGTTAGCGATAGTGTTTTGGAAGAATAGGTTGCCCCATCCAACTAAGAATACCATGATAATGCCACATACTGCTGAACCGATAACACAACCTCTAATACCACCAGTAGCATTACCGATGATAGAAGCACAACCGATTTCAAAGAAACAAGTTGATACAAGTGGAACGATAGCAGGAGTGAACATACCAGCACCATCAACGATGATGATAGTGATAGTTGAAGTAATCATAGCAACGATGAAACCTAAGATTAATGCATTAGGAGCTGTACCGAAGATAACTGGGCAGTCAAGTGCAGGGATAGCACCTGGAACAACCTTTTCAGCAATACCCTTGAATGCAGGAACGATTTCAGCGATAACCATACGTACACCTTGAAGCATGATAGTCATACCAACACCGAAATAGATTGAGTGTGTGAAGATGTAAGTAAACATTTGATTTGAACCCCAAACAGTTGCAGGATCTAAACCATTTGCTTTTAATACAAAGTACATAACAATGTATGTAATAGCAATAACGATAGAACCAGTGATAGGAACTTCTCTTAAGAAACCTAAGCTCTTAGGGAAATTTAAATCTTCTGTAGATTTAGACTTATCACCAAATACTTTACCTAAGAAACCAGCAATTAATGAAAGAATTGTTGTAGGGTGACCAATTGTGAATGAATCATCACCAGTAGCTTCTTTTACTAGTGGTGCCATTAGGTTAGGGGAAATAATCATATAAAGAGCTGTGAATACAGCAGCAACAATAATAAGTTTGCCACCTGTTAATCCAGCATCAACACCAGCTGCAACGAATACATAAGGGAACCAATATAGCATATGTCCTGTTAAGAAAATTGATTTCCACTTAGTGAATCTAGCAACTAAGATATTAATAGCGAATGCAAGAATCATAACGATACCAATTTGAGTACCATATTGAGTTGCATCGAATGTTACATCACTTGATGATGCAGAGCCCATCATTGTTGAGAAAGCTCCAATAATACCATCAACTGAAGAACCAGTAATTAAACCAGTACCTGTATTTAATACGAAGTAACCGATAGCTGTCATAGCAGTACCACGGATTACATCAGATGCAGGTTTCTTTTGTAGTAATAGACCAACGCAAGCAATTAAAGCTAGGAAAATTGCACCTTGGCCGAATATTTGATTAATAATAAAATCAAGAATAGCGTTCATTTTTTCCTCCGACTATTTCAAAGTTTCAAAGTAAGCTAATACTTTTTCTTCGACTTCTTTTTTTGACATAAAGTTGTCAACGATAATGACAGGCATTTTTGCTCTGTCAATGATACGATCACCTAAATCTCTAGAGATAAAGATAGCATCGCATGGATTTGAAAGGCATGTGCCAACGTCCCCACAGAAGGTTTCTGCCTCTAAGCCATGTTTCTTGCAGACATCATCAATAGCCATTCTTAGCATTAAAGAAGAGCCACAGCCATATCCACACACAGCTTGAATTTTTGGTTTCATAATTTGTCCCCCATTTCTTTATATTAGGCAAAGCCTGTTAAACACCTTAAGTGTATTAACCAATTTAATTAAAAAATTTAAATAATTCCTCTTCATTTTGACAAGCTAAAATCTTTTCAATAGCATTGTCTTCCATTAATTTTGTCGCAATTGCTTGAATCTTTGATATATGCGATTGTTTGTCTTTGCAAGCCAAGCACATCACAACCTTAACCGGATCATTAGGGCTACCAAAAGATACTTCGTTCTTTAAAGTAATTAATGATAATGAAGATTCATATACCTCAGGACATGGTTCAGAATGACCTAATGCAAAACCTGGCATTAATACAATATATGGCCCCAAAGTTTTAACTGATTCAATCATATTTTCAATATATTGAGAAGATATCTTACCATCCTTAACTAATAATTCACCTGCTTTTCTAATAGCATCTTCCCAATCACTTGCTTCAACATTACATTTAATGTTTCTAAGTTCAATAATATTTTCCATCGCACTAATTATACATCTCTTTCCTAATATTTTTAATATGGCCTAGAGTTGTATAATAAAGCCATGAAAGTAAAGAATTCTTATACCGCCGATGAACTAAAAGGCGCAAATTTATATAAAGATAGTAAAGGAAGAACTGTCTACTATGATCGTTTCTTGAAAAAAGGACGTGTTATCACTAATTCTTATGCCAATGAATATTACAATTATTCTTTAAGGATGTATGGTGCTCTTCTTTTAGCTACTTTAATCATAATTGTAGCTAAAGATAGTTATCTAATTGCTTCTATAGTTGGCATTTGTTTTTATCTAATAACAACCCTACTATTCTACTTTAAATTTTTAAGAAAACTTCCTGAAACTAAAGACTTTATTAAAGAAGATAAAGATAACTATATCGTATATAACGCTAAAGATTATACTTATGGAAGATTAATAATGATAATTCTTATTCTAATAATCATTTCATTAATGCTTTATACCTGGATTGGTAAATATGAAACAGGACTATTAAGATACATAATAATTATCTTAACCGCATTAGTAATTGCTTTTACAATATTAAATATTGTTACACTTCTATATAAGATAATCAAAAATCCGAAAAAAAATTCTTAATCAACTTAAGAATTTTTTATTACATCTAGAATATAAAGCCAATAATTCCACCAACTATTAAGCCATAGAAATGGGACTTATAATCAACTCCTGGCATAAAGGACATGATTATCATTGGAATTAAAGAACTTGCGATATCATATAGTGAACCTAAGCCAAAGGCAAGGAATAATTTAATAAAATAAATACCAATTAAACCACATATTGCCCCTGATGCCCCAATTGAACAAGTATAATCATCACTAGCATTATGTCTTGATAATAGTGATAATGTTCCACCTATGATTAGAATTACTAAATAAATAATTACAAATCTAATAGGGCCATAATAAGATTCCATTACCCTACCAATATTAAGTAAAGAATACATATTGCATAATAGATGCATTGGTTGTTCATGAACGAAGCCACTACTTATCAAACGATAATATTGTTTTCTAACAAATACACATAAATAAGATGAATCTAAGTCATCAACATATAGTTTATTTTTATTTATTAAGATAAAAATAACTACATTAATAAGTATCAATATAAATGTCATAACACTATTTTAATTGATTTAGACAAAATAAAAAAGGTGTCCGTTATAGACACCTTGTTTGCTTATTCAGCTTCTTCAATGGCAATTGATTCTGAATCTTTAGCCTTGACATCATCAAGGTCTTCATCTTCATCACCAACTACCTCAGCAGGAAGTCTTGTTTCTTCCATAGATGCTTCAAGTTTAGCTTCTCTAATTGCATCAAGTTCAGCAGCTCTTGCCTTGATTAATCTAGTAGTTTCTCTATCAAATTTAGAACCACTACCAGCAGGGATTGGCTTACCGATAATAACATTTTCCTTGATACCAAATAGGTTATCAACCTTAGCATTTACAGCAGCATCAGTAAGAACCTTAGTAGTTTCTTGGAATGATGCAGCTGATAAGAATGAATCAGTTTCAACAGAAGCTTTTGAAATACCAAGCAATAATGGTCCGAATTTAGCTGGAGTATGGCCATTAATTAATAAATCATTATTTAAGGCAGTAATCTTTCTTAAAGAAATAGTTTGACCAGCACATAATTCTGAATCACCTGGCTCAATGACAATAACTTTCTTAAGCATTTGTTTAATAATTACTTCAACGTGCTTATCAGAAATATCAATACCAGCTACAGCGTAAACTTTCTTAACTTCCTTACAGATGTAATCTTGAACAGCCTTTACACCAGCAATAGATAGTAATTCCTTAGGATCAACATTACCTTCAGTTAACTTATCACCAGCCTTAACTTTAGAACCGACTTTGAACCAATCTCTAATAGTTTGGTTGATACCACACTTATGAGCGATTGTTTCCTTATCATTAGAAACTTCTACAACATATGAGTGATCTTCTTGTTCTTCAATCTTAGTGATTTCGCCACTAATCTTAGCTAATACAGCAGGCTTCTTAGGACAACGTGCTTCGAATAGTTCTTCAACACGTGGTAAACCTTGAGTAATATCATCACTAGCGTTGGCAACACCACCAGAGTGGAAGGTACGCATTGTTAATTGGGTACCAGGTTCACCAATTGATTGGGCAGCCATAATACCTACGGCTTCACCACTTTCAACTAACTTACCAGTTGCCATGTTTCTACCATAACACTTACGGCAGATACCATCTTTGCATTTACATACAAAGGCATTTCTTATATACATCTTATTATAGCCAGCGGCTACAATCTTATCAGCGATATCTTCATCAATGAATTCATCTTCATCAACGATTACTTCGCCCTTCTTATCAACGATTTGTTCCTTAGCATATCTACCAACAATACGGTCATAGAATTTTTCAATAACTGTATTATTCTTTTGATCTATTACATCTTCAACATAATAGCCTTGGTCAGTATGACAATCTTCTTCCATAATCATGACATCTTGAGCTACATCAACTAATCTTCTAGTTAAGTAACCAGATTCAGCTGTCTTTAAGGCAGTATCAGTTAATCCTTTTCTAACACCATGGGTAGAAATAAAGAATTCTGACATATTCAAACCTTCACGGAATGAAGAATAAATAGGAACTTCAATAATTGATGGTTGGTATTCTTTCTTTGATTTTGATTGAGTAGGTCTACCCATCAAACCACGCATACCAGCAAGTTGTGTAAAGTTAGACTTATTACCACGGGCACCTGATGTGAATGACATAGATATTGGTGACTTTCTTGATAGATTGTTCATAACATCATCACCAATAGCATTTGTTGTATCAGACCATAGTTTAGAGAAATGTTTTTCCCATTCAGGAAGAGTTAATTGACCTCTTTCCAATAAGTTATGTAATACATCAGCTTTTGCTTTTGCTTCATCAACGAATTTTTGTTTATTTGGTGCAACATTAATATCAGACAATGATATAGTCATACCAGCAACAGTAGAATACTTGAAACCTAAATCCTTAATATTATCTAGAATTGGTGCAGAACCTTCAGTCTTGTATTTAGCGAATACTTCTGCGATTACTTTACCTAAAGCTTTCTTAGTTAATTCACCATGAATTGGAGCTTGTTTGAAATATGCTTTAATATCAGTTCCAATTGGTACAAAACAATCATCTGCAGTCTTCTTTAAAGAATTTCCATCAACATAGTTAACATAAGGGAAATCTGCTGGGAAACCAGTGTTGAATATTAATTTACCAATGGTAGTAACTAGGTACATACCATTTTGCTTACTTGTAAAGCATGTCTTACCTACAGATTTTGCTGGAACAGCAATACGAGTATGTAGGTGGACAACCTTTTCGTTATAAGCAACTAATGCTTCATTAACATCCTTATAAACATGGCCTTCGTTATCACCATAATTTCTCCAAATTTGAGCTCTTTGCTTATCGCCTAAAGCTTCAATAGCATCAGCTTGTTCATAGAACTCTTCAGCAGTTTCTTCCATATTTAGATAGAAGTTACCAAGAACCATATCTTGAGATGGAGTAACGATTGGTTTACCATCCTTAGGACCAAGGATATTGTTAGAAGCCATCATTAATATTTCTGCTTCAGCTCTAGCTTCTTCGGTTAGAGGAAGATGGACAGCCATCTGGTCACCATCGAAGTCAGCATTGAATGCAGGACATACTAATGGATGTAATCTGATTGCTCTACCTTCAACTAGTTTAGGTTTAAATGCTTGAATACCTAATCTATGTAATGTAGGAGCTCTATTTAGGAATACTGGATGATTATCCATAATCTCTTCTAGTACATCCCAAATTTGTGGATCTAGTTTATCAATCATCTTCTCAGCATATTTAGGTGACTGAGCAATCTTTTGATTTACTAGTTCATTGATTACAAATGGTTTATATAGTTGGATAGCCATTTCTCTAGGAATACCACATTGGTACATCTTAAGATCTGGTCCAACAGCGATAACTGATCTACCTGAGAAGTCGACACGCTTACCTAGTAAGTTTTGTCTAAATCTACCTTGCTTACCCTTTAAAGAGTGTGATAATGACTTAAGAGGTCTATTACCAGAACCCTTAACAGGATTACCTCTACGACCGTTATCAATTAATGCATCGACAGCTTCTTGTAACATACGTTTTTCATTTTGAACGATGATACTAGGAGTACCGATTTCTAATAATTTCTTTAAACGATTATTACGAGTAATTACTCTTCTATATAAATCGTTTAAGTCAGATGTAGCGAATCTGCCACCATCTAGTTGAAGCATTGGTCTTAAATCTGGTGGAATGACTGGAAGTTCTGTTAGAATCATCCATTCAGGTTTGTTGTCAGATTCAACGAAAGCATTGATTGTTTCAAGTCTCTTGATAAGTTTCTTACGCTTGTCGCCTTGAGCCTTTTCAAGATCCTTAAGTATTGCTTTCTTTTCCTTAACAACATCCACTTGTTCAAGTAATGTCTTAACTGCTTCAGCACCAGTTTGTGCCTTGAAAGCATCCTTACCATATAGAGCTTCATTTTCTCTGACTTGTAATTCAGATAAAACTTGCTTGTATTCTAGAGGAGTAGTTCCAGGATCAGTTACAATCCAAGATACGAAATAAACGATTTCCTCTAATTGTTTTGGTGGAACATTCAAGACAAAACTCATTCTTGAAGGGATTCCCTTTAAGTACCAAATATGGGCAACAGGAGCTGCAAGAGAAATATGGCCCATACGTTCTCTACGTACACTTGATTTTGTGATTTCAACACCACATCTATCACAGATTACGCCCTTATAACGAACTTTCTTGTATTTGCCACAGTAACATTCCCAGTCCTTAGTTGGACCAAAAATTCTTTCACAGAATAAACCATCACGTTCTGGTTTTTGAGAACGATAGTTGATAGTTTCTGGTTTTGTTACTTCGCCATGAGACCATTCTAATATTCTCTCAGGAGAGGCTAAACCTACTTTAATAGCTTCAAATCTTTTTGCCATCTTAGATTTCCTCCTCATCATCTAAATCAAAGCCTGCTGCAGCAACTGGAGTTTCATCTTCATCTAATGAATCCTTAATAGTTAAGCCCTCAGTATCTTCGACTACACTTGCATCCTTAGCTGTTTCCATTTCTTTATCTTCATCTTCTCTAGAAACGCTAACTTCATTTCCATTTTCATCTAGTAATCTAATATCAATTGCTAGAGCCTGTAATTCATTCTTTAATACGTTGAATGATTCAGGAATACCAGGTTCAGGAATCTTCTTGCCCTTAATAATTGCATCGTATGCTCTTGTACGACCATTAATATCATCAGACTTAATAGTCAAGATTTCTTCTAGTGTATGTGCAGCACCATAAGCTTCTAGTGCCCAAACTTCCATTTCACCAAATCTTTGACCACCATTTTGTGCTTTACCACCAAGAGGTTGTTGAGTAACTAATGAATATGGACCAGTTGCACGAGCATGTAACTTATCATCAACCATGTGTGCTAACTTAATCATATACATAACACCAACGGCAATTCTTTCATCATATGGTTCACCAGTTCTACCATCACGTAAAACTAATTTACCATCTTGAGAAACTTGAGCTTCCTTCATGATGTCAATTAATTCTTCATTAGTAATACCATCAAATACTGGTGTAGCAAATTTAACTGGTTTACCTAATTTTTCGCTTAATGTCTTAGCAGCCATACCTAAATGAATTTCTAGAACTTGTCCGATATTCATACGTGAAGGTACACCGAATGGGTTAAGCATAATATCAATTGGTGTTCCATCAGGCATAATTGGCATATCTTCGATTGGTAATATCTTAGAGATGACACCCTTATTACCGTGTCTACCAGCCATCTTATCGCCTTCAGAAATCTTACGTTTTTGAACAACGAATACTTTAACAACTTCAGTAACACCAGGACCTAGATCATAGCCATCAGATCTCTTGAAGATTCTGATATCTTGAACAATACCAGCACCACCATGAGGAACTCTTAAGGAACTATCACGAACTTCATGTGACTTTTCACCAAAGATTGCTAATAATAGTTTTTCTTCAGGTGAAGAATCAGATTGTCCTTTAGGTGTAACTTTACCGACTAAGATATCGCCTTCCTTAACTTCAGCACCAACCATAACTATACCCTTAGAGTTTAAGTTACGACATGCGCCTTCTTGAACGTTAGGAATATCTCTAGTGATTTCTTCATCACCTAACTTAGTCTTTCTTTTTTCAATTGTATATTCATCAATATGAATTGAAGTATATACATCATCTTTTACCATTCTCTCAGACATGATAATGGCATCCTCATAGTTATAACCATTCCAAGTCATGAAAGCGATAGTAACGTTTTGGCCAAGAGCCAATTCACCATCATCCATAGATGGACCATCAGCTAATATATCACCAACCTTAACCTCTTCGCCAAGTGAGACGATTGGTCTATGATTGATACATGTACCAGCATTTGATCTTGCGAATTTTTCCAAAGCATAATCATGCTTTTCGCCATCTGCTGTTGTGACAGTGATATTTCTAGCATCAACATAAGTTACAACACCATCATGTTGACATACTAGGCCAGTACCAGAATCCTTAGCAATCTTTGCTTCAATACCAGTACCAACATAAGGTGCATGAGGTCTTAGAAGTGGAACTGCTTGTCTTTGCATGTTAGCACCCATCAAGGCACGAGAAGCATCATCGTTTTCTAGGAATGGGATACATGCAGCAGCAACAGATACAATCTGTTTTGGAGAAACGTCAGCTAATTCAACATCTTCTCTATTAGCCATGATTGTTTCACCAGCTTTTCTAGCAACTACTTGTTCGTTTACTAGTTTGCCATCAATAACCTCATTTGCTTGGGCAATTATATAATCGTTTTCATCATCTGCACTTAGATAGATGTAATCTTCAGATACATTACCCTTTTTATCTACTTTACGATATGGAGTTTGAATAAAACCATATTCATTAATCTTAGCGTAAGTAGTTAAGTAAGAAATTAGACCAATGTTTTGACCTTCTGGAGTCTCAATTGGACAAATTCTACCATAGTGTGAATTATGAACGTCACGTACTTCAAATCCAGCACGTTCTCTTGTTAGACCACCTGGACCTAAAGCAGATATACGACGTTTATTAGTTAATTCTGCTAGTGGATTTTGTTGATCCATGAATTGTGATAATTGTGAAGAAGAGAAGAATTCTCTAATTGCACCAGATAATGGACGATTGTTAGTTAAAATCTTTGGAGTTGCAACTTCAACTTCAGTAATAGACATCTTTTCCTTAACAGCCTTTTCCATTCTTGATAGACCAATACGGAATTGATTTTGAATTAATTCACCAACGGTTCTAATTCTTCTATTACCCAACATATCGATATCATCAGTGCTACCAACACCATCTAATATAGTAAGCATATAGTTATAGAATGCTATCATATCAGACATTGTGATACACTTCTTATCATTTAATGGGTCAATACCAATTAGTTTAATTGTTGTGTTTGGATCATCTGGATGAACAATCTTAATAACTTGGCAAGCACTACCTACTAACCAAGCAGTCATCTTTTCACCAGCCATTACTCTTTGTTTGATTGCTTCTTCTTTGTCAATCATTAACATATAAGAATCAGCATCAGGGATGTAATATGGCATAGCTTGTTCACCATCAACCATAATATCCTTGTTATCTGTATCAACAAGTCTTGCTAATACAAATAATCTTTGGCCATAATCCATAATAGATTCAAAGTTATCCTTATTTAGTTCAACCTCAGTTGCACTAATAGAAGAATAAACTCTAACCTTATCAACTTCCTTAGCAATAATATCTACATCCTTTGCAGTTAAAACTGTACCGATGTAGTAGCTAATCTTCTTAGTAATAATATCGTTTGCTAGAACTCTGCCTACAATTGCTAACTTGTTTACAGTTTCAACTTCAACAGTATTAGGATGAGAGAATGAATGTCTAAATGGGAATGCCTCAACATGGCCACCCTTAGCTAATTCTTCTCTTAAGATATTACGTTCTTGTTTTTCAACATGTGTTCCAGCTTTAAATAATATAGAACCATCAGCCTTATAAACATCTTGAGCTAATGTATGATGTTCTATACGATCAACGACACTCAATTTCTTTCCTAACTTATATCTACCAGCTTTGGTTAAATCGTATTTCTTTTGATCAAAGAACTTAGCATTCATTAAACTTGCAGCACCTTCGACTGTAGGAACTTCATCAGCCTTTTGGTTCTTATGCATTTCTAATAATGCAGCATCAGTAGTCTTTGTTTTATCAATTTGAAGAGTATTAACTACTTCTTCATACGCACCAAGGAAAGAAGTATAAATTGCTTCATAAATGTTTAAGAATTCTCTATCATCATTTTGATTGATTAAATCATCATAAACATCTAAACCCATAGACTTGATAAAAGTCTTTACCTTTTCTAAATCAAAAGCATTTTCTCCCTTTTCCAAGTTTAAAGAGAAACCAATACATTTTAATAAGATAGTTGATAAAATCTTACGCTTTCTATCAACTGACATATTTAATAATCTGCCAGAAGAGTTTTTCTTATCATCAGTAAAGAATTCCAACCAAGTACCACGTGATGGGATTAATTCGCCAGAAAAGTTCTCCCTACCTGTCTTATCATCGTTTGAAGAATCAAAGTAAGCGCCAGGAGATCTTACAATTTGCGAAACAATAACTCTTTCAGCACCATTGATAATGAAAGTACCAGTAGGAGTCATCATTGGAAAATCGCCTAAAAATACTTGTTCTTTTCTTGTAATGACTTCGCCAGTTTCCTCATCAACGATTTCAAGTTCCATATTCGCATTTAATTTGGCCTTGTAATCTTCTTCGCGGTATTTCGCTTCAGCTACAGTATGTTCGGGCTCACCGAATTCATAATCTAACAATTTTAGACGAATGTTTCCGCTATAGTTTTGAATTGGATAAATATCATCAAACACTTCCTTGATACCTTCAGTTATAAACCACTTGAAGGAATCTGTTTGTACCTCTACTAGGTTTGGCAACTCTAAAGTGCCACTTACCTTGGAATAGTCACGGCGAGTAGAATGCTTACCCAATTGTACTTCTTTATAAGTTTGTTTCATGTGCGCCGTCCTTTCAAATAATTAGTGTAGTTTAGTTATGACAATCAATAATATAGTATCCACTATCCTTATTAATTACCGTAACTGTTTTAAATAGTGTTTCAAGCCTACTTATAGAAGAGTTTGCCCCTTGTGCTTTTCTAATCACAATATATAGATGACCACCAGCATTAAGTTTCATACTAGCCTTTTCATAAAGACTATATATTACAACCTTACCTGCCCTAATAGGCGGATTTAATGCAATGGTATCAAAATTATGACTGATGCCAAGTATGTCTTCACATAGATAAGCCTTAATATCAGTTTTGTTATTTTTTGCATTTAATTCAGATAACTCAACTGCCCTAGAATTAACATCAACCATTTCTACTTCAAGATTAGGATTAAAACGTTTGATAATAATTCCTATAGGCCCATATCCTGAACCTAGGTCAAGTAAAGAGTTTCCTAAATTAAACTTATAAATACTTTTAATTAAGATATAACTACCATAATCAACGCCTTTTTTAGAAAAAACGCCAATATCAGTAGTGAAACGGAAAACCTCATTATCAAAGTAATAATCAAATTCTTTTCTATTACTAGAAAGATTGCTATTATCTGTATAATAATGAGACATTGTTTAATTATTTGATTTCGACAGATGCTCCAGCATCTACTAGTTTCTTTTTGATTTCTTCAGCTTCATCTACACTAATATTTTCTTTGATTGGACTTGGACATTTATCAACTAAACCCTTAGCTTCAACTAAGCCTAGGCCAGTGATTTCTTTAACGACTTTAATAACAGCAGTCTTTGCATCACCAAAGTGATTTAAGATAACTGATACAGATGTTGGACCTTCAGCAACAGCTTCAACAGGTGCAGCAACAGCTACAGGTGCAGCAGCAGTAACGCCAAACTTTTCTTCAATTGCTTTTACTAAATCATTTAATTCTAGAATGCTTGCTTCTTCTAAGTAAGCTAAGATATCATCATGTGATAATTTTGCCATAATTTTTTTCTCCTCTTTCTTTATTATGCAACTTCTGCAGGTGCGGCTTCTTCAGCCTTTGGCTCCTCAACTGGAGCAGTAGATCCAGCCTCCTTAGCATCAGCAACAGCCTTTACAACTCTTGCGAATGAAGAAACTGGTGATTGTAAGCAACTTAGTAACATAGATAACATACCATCACGGTTAGGAAGTAATGATAATTCTTGAATTGTGTTTTCATCAACAACCTTACCTTCAACGATACCTGATTTAAGTACTAATGCTTTGTGTTTTTTCGCGAACTTAGCTAAAACTCTAGCTGGAGCAGTTGCATCCTTAGAGAAAGCAAATGCGTTAGGGCCAGCAAGAACGTCTTTTAATGCTTCGTAGCCACAATCTTCACATGCTCTTTCGACCATAGTGTTCTTATAAACTTTGAATTCAACGTTTTCTTCTCTTAGATTACGTCTTAATTCAGTGACTTCAGCAACGCTAAGACCACGATACTCGCAAACAACAGTTGAATCAGAATTCTTGATTTTATCAGAAATTTCTGAAACTAATGCTTGCTTTGCGCTTAATACAGCTTGATTCATATTTCCTCTTTCTAACACCCATATACACATAAAATAAAGGCCTATCTATACATAGACAGGCCTTGAAAAAACAATCTTCTCAACCTCGGTAACATTATTAAGGATAAACCCGTTACTGTCTATGGTATATCGATGCTTAATTATGGTACCTCATTTCAAGCCATAATTCAATAATTTTCGGGCTATTTTTAAGTTATTTCGCCACTATTTTCTTACAAAACTTCATTAATAATTTTCTTTAAACAAACTATTATTTTGTCAAAGTCTATATCACTAGCATATTTATATTTCTTTTGATAACTCTTCCATCTTTCTTTAAGCACACTACTATCTTTTATTAAATCTAAAGTCAACATTGGATTACCAGAATATTCCCTTTTATTAAATGTTACTTCAATAGCTTTTTTAAAATAATCTAAGTTAACGCAACTCCAATCTTTTGTATAAATTAAATAAACATCATAGAAATCTCTCATTCTTCCATTTAATTCTATTCTACTTAAAATTGTCTCGATTTTTTCTGCCAACACGGTTTCTATATTATATGCCCAAAGATTTACATAGTTTTCGCTAAGAATTGGTTTGTATTTATAACTTATTTCTTTAGGAGTAATTGGGTCTCCTGTTGCTATATCAATATGAAATTTTTCTCTAATATTCTCTATGTTAACTTGAATATCAACTCTAAAACCACCATATTCATCTTCATCTCTTATTGGTGATATCCCCAAATAACTAAGGCTAGTATTATCATCTATTTCTATGGATATTATTTCTTTAATCATTTTAACTACTGTGTCTTCATTAAAATCAGCATTTCTAAAAGCAGTATCAATATCCATGGTAGTTCTATTTTCAACTCCAAATAATACGCTTAAATAAAATCCACCTTTTAGAATAAAATTATTTTTATATTTACTTTGTGAAAGTCTTTCTATAAACCTATCATACATATAAAGTCTAAGCAGCGTGTTAAAATCTACATTTTTCTCTTTCGAAATATTCTTTAATCTATCTTTTAATTGTCTACTATTCATAGAAAACCTCTATATAATTCATTACTTCTTCTTTTATTCCCATTTTTTCCGCATAATTTGAAAGTTTAAGTAGATCTTTATCTTTGTATTTAAGAAATGCTTTAATTGAGTATTTAACAAGTTCTGAATCCATTC
The DNA here is from genome assembly GCA_963605145.1 of Tannerellaceae bacterium. Lineage (GTDB taxonomy): Bacteria > Bacillota_I > Bacilli_A > Erysipelotrichales > Erysipelotrichaceae > Colivicinus. Next base: position 558 of record CAVCTP010000013.1, on the reverse strand, counting down.
TTTTTTTAGACTTGATAATATCACAAATGCATCGTTCAATATCATAAGCTCTTACTTTATTTCCCATTGGCGTTTCTACTTCGGTAAGACCTAGCTCATATATATCATCTGATACATAAAATACTTCATGATTTTTTAGATGTACATTATTATAATTTTTTCTAACAGTAATATCATATCTATCATTTGGAGCTTTAATGGAAAGTCCATGGAAATATAGAGCAGTCATATGTGAAAAAATTGTATTAGGCATACTTAGACTAAAAATATAATAACTATCTTCAATTTTATTAATATCCATGTAAATACCAGAGGCAACTTTTTCTATAAGACCATTTTTTTGCATTATATTTAGATACATTCTATGCATTCCAATAGCATCCAGATACTTTGAAGTAACATATCCATTGTTATTATTCATAATTGATTCAACAACCTCTATATTATTCATACCTTTAAATTGTTCTTTTATAAGTCTTTCCATGATTACCTCCTTTTGACAAATCTACTGATAATATAACCTTTATCAGTAGATTTGTCAAATAAAAAAGTCCATAA